>JACRHX010000062.1 GCA_016211955.1 Parcubacteria group bacterium
AATGTCGCACCTCAGTGTCCGACATCCAATAAAGATTTAACTCCTCATCATGAATATAAATCACGTCACTTACCCACACACCTCCCGCATCAACAGTGGCAAGGCTCATTAAATGCCCCCGATCCAATACACCCATGACCAACTCCCGAATATTATATTCCATATTATTTCATTTTTTCTTTGTTTTGACTCACCATAAATCACCGTGCTATAATGTGCCTAGTGTAAGACAAACATACCGCAAGGAGGTGTTTTTGTGAAGCTCAGTGAGATATCCTTTGAAAACCTAAGTATTGGAGACCGCCTGCTGTCAGCACGTGGACGAAATGGAAAAGTAACAAAAATAGACATGAAACCATCAGACAGTAATGATATTGAAGAAGATAATAGAATATGGATCGAATGGGAGGGTGTGGGAAATAAGACATCACTTATATACCACTATCAAGGAAATTATATCACCTATATCGGTCCATAACATTTCAAAAATACCATCCAACACTTAGGTGGTATTATTTTTTGTTCTCCCACAATCATTTTCATCAAGCGCGTTGAAACAGTCATAGATCCTCCTTCTCTTCCACGCATATGTAAACCATATGCGTTTAAAAAGGGGCATAGTAAGTGTTGAGATTATAAAGCCAAGTGTAGGAACAATCGCATTTATCCACGGACGCGGTATTTCTATCGCATATAGATAGAAACCAATCGCCAAATAAGTAAACACGGCAAGCAGAATTCTTCGAACCCAACTCGTCTCCCATTTTTTATCTAATTCTACGCGTGCATTTCTCTCCTCAATTTTCTTAATTCTATGCTCAAGATCTTGCATAATAATTTGTATCTCTCACCTCTTTATCCTACACTATCTCTAGAACCAAGAAAAATAAAGGCGGTGACAAATGATTACAGTATTCGTTGACGTGGACGGGCACACAGAGTCGACTGAGATATCACAAACAACATACGAAGATTTACGGAACGGATCATTACTTAGGCATCGCCCCATGCAATATTACCTCTATCGTGTAGTAAAAGAATACGAAAGCCTTACTGAAGAAAATATCCTCACATTCATGCAAGAAAAATGGATCCTCTAATATCACTGGCCTACATTGTAGGTCTTTTTAAACCTAAAAAGACGAGCTCTTCTTTCTATGTTCTTTTTTAATTCGCCAATATTCATCTTCTGTGCCCGGCTCCTGTTTTGTGTTCTTCATTAATTTTGCCGGATATTTCTTAGCGACATGTATAAGCTTTTTACGAATTATTTTTTCAGTGTCGATACCAAGAAGTACCGACATCTCGATTGCATAAATCAAAACGTCTGCAAGCTCACCCTTTATTTCTTCCATCCTCTCTTCGTTCTTTTTTATTTCCTCAAGAGAAAGATTCTCCCACTGAAATAACTCTAAAAGTTCTGCTCCTTCAATCATAATAGATTTTGCAACATCCGAAGGACGCAGATTATCCCAACCACGATCCTTCAGGTGCTTATAAATTTTCTTCTCTAATTCTTTCATGTTGTTTTCTTTGTCCCACAACAATCCTTAAAAGACTTTCCGCTCCCACAGAGGCAAGGAAAATTATTTTTATACTTCTCCACGAGCCACGAACTGGATTGCACCTTACCTCCATATCCAATCCCAAACACCATCTTACATCCGATATCTCTACACACAGGAACCTCTGGAATATTTTTTCGTGTTCTGTCTCCCCCATTTACAAAAATATCTGGCTTAACACGGATAAGATCGTCACATACACTACGATCTTCAACCTCTTTCGTGTGTTTCGTAAGAATTACCTTATCAACACATCCAATAGCTTCAATAAGTTCCTTACGCTCCTTCTGTGGCATAAATACATACCCCTTCTTTTTTTTGAGCCAGTTGTCATTATTTAAAATCACCACGAGTTTATCCCCAAGTTTTTTTGCCTCCTGCATCATGCGCACGTGACCAATATGAAGCGGATCAAATCCACCACTTACCGCAACAACAACTTTTTCTTTTTTCTTTGAAAGATTAAAACCAATCATATTTAGGTTTTAGATATTAGCTTTTAGCTGTTAGGAACCTGATATATGCTCAAAATAAAATTTTCACTACCTGGCATAAAAAATATTCAACACGTATACTATAGAAATATTTTTTCTAAATATCAAACATAAAATTGAAAAATATAAAAAGTACGCTATTATGACACGTCATAATAAGCACCCTATTTCTTGTCTTATTGGGTACGTACTGATATAACAAGGAACTTTATACTCCTTTATCTGACGATCGTTACTTAAGGGAGTGGTTGGATAATAAAAATAAGAAAAACAAAACCGCTATATCTTTCTTGCAAGAAAAAACCACCTATATGAGTGGCTATAAACCTATTGTGAGCGCGAGCCTTTAATTTCTTGAGTAACGCGCAAACGATTCGAGCGACGAATATCTGCCTCTTTATAACGACGCTTCTCATCTTCTGTTTCTGGTATCGCTTGCCGAATCTTTGTTGGTTTACCGCTGTTGTCTACCGCAACAAATGTAAAATATGCAGAAAACACATGCCTGTTTTCATCTGTAAGAAGGTTGGTGGCAAACACCTTGATGCCAATCTCCATTGAGGATCCCCAAACCCGATTTACCGACGATTTAAAGACAAGTGTTTCTCCGCGACGTGCGGGCGCAAGAAAGCGAATCGAATCCACAAGAAGAGTTACACACACCAGATTACTATGTTTTTGTGCGACGATCCCCGCTAACCGATCTGCAATTTCAAGCACTCTGCCACCAAACACGGTCTCGATGGCGTTCAAATCATTATGAAAAATTTGATAGGGAAAATTGTCGACTGCGGATTCTGTGATTCGTCTCGAATCGTTTTGTTCACACATTATATTCACCTCCAAAAGAACTAAGTATACCTTACAAGATAAGGGGGAAAAAGAAAACATTCACACGCTTAGTTGAAAAAAGAAAAAGAGTAGTGTTAGAATATACTAAATCACTTAACAAACGTCGACAAATATTCCATATAAAAATAAAATAACCTTATGAAAACAACAGCGATACACATTACGCTCATAGCAAGCCTTGTGGTAAGCAGTTACGCCCATGTTGCGTTAGCTCAAACCAAACAAGGAAAAATCATTCTTCAAGAAAAAATAAACGAACAAAAAGAAAACGCGCAACAAGGACGCGAAGCAATAAAACAAAGAATGCAGGCAGCACAAGAAGCCGCAAAAACAAAGCGAGAAGCGACAACAAAAAAGCTCAAAGCAAAATTGACAAGCATTAAAGACGAGCGTAAAAAAGAAACCGTTGAGCGCCTCGACGCAAGATTTACAGAAATCAACGAAAAATTCACGTTACACCTCGGAGAATCACTTGATCGTCTTGAAGATCTCCTACAAAAAGTGTCCTCTCGCGCCGATAAGGCAGCAGCGAATGGGCGCGATGTCGCACTAGTACGCACCACAATTGAAACCGCAAAAACAGAAATCACCAAGGCACGAACCGCCGCAGAGACACAGCTTACAAAAACATATCCAATCGCTGTCACCAACGAAGCACAACTTAAATCAGCAGTCGCGACAACACGGACATCACTCAACAAAGACCTCAAGACACTAAAAGAAACCGTTCAAAAAGCACACAAAGCAGTGGTAGACGCCACAAAAATGCTAAAAAACATTCCACAGGTCGATGAATTAAAGATACCAGAAGCCTCAACCACTCCTTCAACCACAACGCCATCATCAACACAATAATTATACTTTTATGCCTACAGAAAATAATAAAAATACAACGTGGTTAGTAGTAGGTGCCCTTCTCGTCCTTTTTCTTCTCGGCGCACAGGCGTGGCAAAAATCAAAAGAAGTAGCAGCACCCGTCACACCAACAACACAAGAAGTAAAAACAGTTGAGCAGCCAGCTCTGGATAGCACTCTGGTTATTGAACAAGAACTTCAGGCGGTTGATTTAGGAGATATCGACGCAGAGATACAAACCACCGAACAAGATCTACAAAGCCTCTAGAAATTATATAATTAAAACCCGCCACATAGGCGGGTTTTAATTATTGCTCTTCAAAAGATAGGTCTTTTTTGATTTCTATAAATTCATTCTCAACCTTCTTAAGTCGTTCGTTAAGATCCTTGATAAGCACCGCCCCCTCTTTCACCTTGAGAAGCCCCTCCTCTACATCAACATCCTTCTGTGCACTGAACCATTTTACAATCCCTTCAAGCTTTGACAACGAATCACTTATTTTTTCTTTATTCATGATAGTTATTTAATTTCTTCAATTTTTGATACGAACTCACCCTTGTATAGTTTTGTCACAATTTTCTCTCCAACGATAAGATCCTCTACACTTTTCACGACACTACCTTTTGCGTTTCTAATAATACTATACCCTAATTTTAAGTTTCTTTCAGGGCTTACTCCTTCTAGATACGTTTCGTAGGAAAGAAGTTTTCTGGATAACTCCTTAAATACATGTTCAAGCGAGGCATAAGCGAGACCCATCATTTCGCGACTTCGTTTTTGTGCCTCTTCTATGCGCACATCAATACTCAAAAGTGCCTGCCGAAGCTCGCGCCTAAGATAATTATACCCAAGAAAAAGCTGACTCATATACCCAAGCATCTGATCTACCGAAGCTCGCATATAACCCCTCCGTTCAGAGAGTACCGCCTCAAAAGAATACACCAGGTCTTGTTCAAATACCGGCACATTTTCACGAAGCCTCTTCCATGACTCATTGATTGTCATCGCAACAATAGATGGGGTAGATGTTGCTCTGTCCGCAACAAAACTCACGATAGGGACATCTCTATCGTGCCCAATACCGCAAAGCGTAGGAATTTTTGATCCAAAAACCGCACGCGCCACAAACTCATTATTAAACGCCTGGAGATCTTCTAAACTTCCTCCACCACGAATAATTACGAGAATGTCCAAATCATCCATGTGAGTATTAAACCACCTTATTCCCCCAAGAATATCATCAACTGCCTTCGCCCCCTCAACTCGCGCATCATAAAAATAAAGTTGTAATCCCAACAATTCTAGATTCCTCCTAAAATCATCTATTACCGCTCCTGTACGTGACGTGATAACACCAATACGAATAATAAACTCAGGAAGTGCCCTTTTTCTCTCAAACAACCCCTCGCTCTCAAGTTTCTTCTTAAGCATCTCGTATGCCTTCTTAAGCGACCCCTCCCCTGCAAGCTCCAGAGAGTAAACAAGAAAACTCAATCTCCCCTTTGGTTTATAGACATTTGGGATACCACTCACCTTTACCTCAAGCCCCTCTTCAATCTGAACCCCCATCCGTTCATATGTTGAGGGGCGAATATAACAATTCAAAATGCTCTCATCAATCTTATCCTTAAGCGTAAAATAAATTCCAGAGGGATGTACCTGCACACTCGACACCTCACCCTGAATAAACACATCCTTCTCTCCCAGAACAGTATTCAAAAAATTCAAAAACCCACTCACCGTAAAAACCTTCTCTTTTCCACCCATCTCTTCTTTTGCTACCGTCTTCGTCCGAGACGAATCCTCGGGGGGGAGTCGATTTATACTAGGGGGGTTGTTAAGGTCTCCCTCTTGTAGATGGGTTTCGGACGAAGACGGTGCGCATTCCTTTACTATCGCCAAAATCTCGCTTCCAAACTCATAGAGTTTCTTCTTCCCAATCCCCTTCACATCAGCAAGCCCCTCATACGTCTTTGGCATCGTCTCCGCCAAAATCTCTATCGTCTTATTTTGCAAAATATGAAAACGCTCAACCCCGGATCTTCTCGCAGTCTCATTTCTCCACCCCGTAAGTTTTTGAAATAATTCTCGTTGCATACTACATACTATATCAAGCCCCTTGAAAAAAGAGAAAGCCTCACATGATGAGGCAATCTATTATCAAAATATCCTATTCATTAAAATGCCACTGATCATAATCACCCGACATCCGACATTTACCCTTCTCGACCAAATCATCCAAAGCGTCATTTATGTCATTGAGTGCTTGTTCATACTTATCTCTTAAAACAAGACCCCTAAGGTCTTTTATAAGTCGCGCCCTCTTTTTGAGTGCACTTTGGACAGAACATGGTTTCATCTAAGCATCCCTCCACGCCCAAAATCAAAGATCTGATTTGAAAGTACCACTAAAGACCCCTTGACGCAAGGTAAGTGCCAACAACAGCAGCCGTTTCGGCGCGCAAGGTGAGCTTACCTAAATTCACAAAAATAAACTTATTTTTCTGTGCAATCTCAATCTCCCCCTCGTTCCACCCACCTTCGGGACCAATGAAAATATTCACCTTCTCGCTATCTTTTATCATCTTTTTGTCAAACTCCTTTCCAGATACGTCAAAAAACAAAGTAGTACCATTTAATTTCGCCTCGTGTACCGCTTGTTCAAACCCCATAGGAATTTGAAGTTTTGGGAGCACACTTCTTCCTGACTGCTCAGCCGCCTCTTGTACAATCTTCTTCAGTCGCCCCTCTTTTAGCTCAAGCTTCACCGTATGTTGTGTAACAAGAGGAACAATTTCACCTACTCCGATTTCTGTCGCCTTTTGCGCCACCCACTCAAAATTTTCTCGTTTCAAGATTGAACAATAGAGCACCACATTATTCGCTGGTTCATTTTCATTTTTTCCCTTCCAATAACCTCAACCGTTACTACATCTTTAGTACTGCCAAGAATCCAGACACGCACATCATTTCCGTCTCCATTACACAAGACCAGCTCTTGACCATCGCGCATGCGAAGCACACGCACAATTTGATGCACGATATCCGCATCACGTATTTCTATACGATCTTGGCTCAAATCAAACGAAACAAAAAAACGTGGAATTCTCATATATATTCTAATTGTATAAAAATTTAAAAAGAAAACCAACGCATTCTACGTTGGCCATATTATTATTTTGAACAGATAAGCCGTACAGCGCCAAGAAAGGTTTGCCCCTGCTTCTTCATAAAATTTTGCATACTATAAACAAGGATACGCCTTTCCGTGCTTGAGTTTTGAACTACCGCATCCTTGTAAACAACATTTCCTGTATTATTTCCAATAGGACCATGGTAGTTACCAATATAGATTCCCGTATGAGCTAAGTATCCATCCTCCGCATAGAAAACAATATCACCCGATAGGAGCTTATTTGTCTTCAAAACAAACTGAGCACCACCCTGTTTTGATCGCTTCATAAACTCATACCAATGCATAAGCGCAGATTCACGATCAAGAATTAATCCGGTACTCCGTTTCAAAACTGTTCGTGTGAAAGCAGCGCACGCAACATTTGAAGGAACCCACGGGCACACCTCTTTGCTCTTCTTACCAACATATAATTGTGCCCTACTGATGATAGAGATACGATATTTCATGTTCACGAACTCTCTGCATACCCTATCCGCACCACGATGTATTGTCACACCAATGTCGCGTCCAGAAAAAACAAAAAAAGAAAGTAAAACAGTAACAATAAAAGACACGGAAACTCCCCCTTTTTACAAGTTATCACTGTTACTATTAGAACACATCTTACAAAAGAATACAATCTATACACAGGATACTCACAAAAACCTTAGACAAATTAAAAACTTCGAGATAGAATACAACCGTATGATGCAAATTTTAAATACACTTTCAAATAAAAAAGAACGTCTCGCGCCACGCCACAAAAAACGTCTAGAACTTTTTGTCTGTGGACCCACCGTATATGATTATGCTCATATTGGTCACGCACGCACCTATCTTGCTTTTGACTTCATTGCAAAATACCTCTTGCGGCTTGGATACAAAACATATTATCTTCAGAATATTACAGACATAGATGATAAAATCATTGCGCGCGCAAAAGAAACGGGCATACACACAAAAGATCTCGCACGTAATTTTGAAAAGGCATATCACGAAGATGAGCGCAAACTAAGAATTACCTCTGTTTCTAAATATGCACGCGCAACAGACTACATTCCGACAATTATACGCCAAGTAAAACTTCTTATTAAGAAAAAACATGCCTATGAGATAGGGGGTGATGGTTACTATTTTGATCTCTCAACCTTCCCTCGTTATGGTGCACTTTCAAAGCGAACCTCAGGACAGGCGGAAGACGCTACCTCACGCATCGATGAGAGCAAAGAAAAACGCAACAAGGGAGATTTTGCAATCTGGAAATTTTCAAAACCAAATGAACCTTATTGGAATACAGAGCTAGGAAAAGGACGCCCAGGGTGGCACATCGAAGATACCGCCATAACAGAATCCATATTTGGACCACAATACGACATTCATGGTGGTGCGGTAGATCTTATTTTCCCCCACCATGAGGCAGAAATTACTCAACAAGAATCTCTTTCAAATAAAAAACCACTTGCGAAGTACTGGCTCCATACAGGATTCCTCACCATCAATGGAGAAAAGATGTCGAAAAGTCTTGGTAATTTCATTACCATACGATCATTTCTTGAACAACACGAAACACCAGTTCTCCCCTTCGATGCCACAACCCTCTTAAGATATATGGTACTTTCACAACACTACCGCACTCGCATAGATTTTAATGATGCACTTATTGCACAAGCAC
The DNA here is from genome assembly GCA_016211955.1 of Parcubacteria group bacterium. Lineage (GTDB taxonomy): Bacteria > Patescibacteriota > Minisyncoccia > UBA6257 > JACRHW01 > JACRHW01. Next base: position 8,615 of record JACRHX010000062.1, read on the forward strand.
GCCAAGCCCTCCTGACGCTATTTGATTTTGAAAAACGTCTCACCATGTATGCAACGAGAACGCTAAAACTAAAACCAGGAGAAGACCGAAGAACAAAAAAACTAAATACCAAGTATATCGTCAAATTTCACAAAGCCCTACAAAACGACTTCAACACCCCCCAAGCCCTTGCAATAGTATTTGAAATAATACACACCATAAATACAAAAATAGATAAACAAAAAGCGACGATACAAGACATAATAAATACAAGAGCACTACTGACACTCCTCTATGAGCTCTTTGGGCTTCGTTTCAGAACCGTACAAATCCCAAAAGAAGTAAAAAGTATAGTAACCGAGCGCGAAGAAGCGCGAAGAACAAAAAATTGGCACCTTGCTGATGATCTTCGTGACAAGGCAAAATCTCTCGGGTTTTCAATTGAAGATACGCAAAAGGGACCTATTATTCATTCCCTATATCATTAATCCAAAAAATGGATAAGTCAAAACAAGAAACAGTGCGACTTCTCCCACAAAATATTGAGGCAGAAGAATCTGTCTTGGGTGCTCTTATGATTGATCGCCTAGCAATGTCACGTATCGCAGATATTATTAACTCTCGAGACTTCTATAAACCAAGCCATCAAAAAATATTTGAAGGAATGGTACGTCTCTATGAAAAAGGAGAACCCATTGATCTCGTAAGCGTCTCTAACAAGCTCAAAGAACTCGGTACCCTACAAGACACGGGCGGATCATCTTACCTTTCGGGACTTGTAAATAAGGTCCCCACCGCAACACATATTGTTCATTATTCAAAAATTGTGCACGGAAAACGCATTCTCCGCGATCTCATTAGTACAGCACATGCCGTAGCTGGCGAAGCATTCGAAGAACCGGAGGACATCGAACAATTTCTCGACCAGGCAGAATCACGTTTTTTTAGCATCGCGCAACAAACTTCACAAAAACAATTTGTTCCCATGGCGCAAGATCTTCAAGAAGCCTTTAGCCGCATAGAACACCTTCAGCAAAGAGAAGATGGTATGCGCGGTATTACAAGTGGCTTTCCTGGTCTTGATACTCTTCTCTCCGGCTTTCAGAAATCAGATCTCATTATTATTGGCGCGCGCCCTTCTGTTGGTAAAACATCGCTTGCGCTTGCTATTGCCCGCCAAGCAGCAACAAAAACAGGTCTTCCTGTAGGAGTTCTCAGCCTAGAGATGTCACGTGAACAAGTTATCGATCGTATTATCGCAGCGGAATCACGCGTTCCTCTTTGGAAACTTCGCACAGGCAAAGGTCTTTCTGAACTTGAATTTGAACTCCTTCATCATGCACTTGATCGTCTTTCGCAAGCCCCCATATTCATAGATGATACAACCTCACCCAACATCCTCCAAATCCGCGCCATGGCGCGTCGTCTCCAGGCAGAACAGGGGCTTGCAATGCTTGTTGTGGACTATCTCCAACTCATTCAACCGCGCACCAATTCAGATAATGTCGTACAACAAATGACAGAAATCTCACGTGCCTTAAAAGGATTGGCGCGTGAATTAGATATTCCCATAATCGCCCTCTCACAACTTTCTCGAAATATAGATAACAGAGAAATTAAAATTCCAAGACTTTCTGATCTACGAGATAGCGGTTCTATTGAGCAGGATAGCGATATCGTTATGTTTCTCTATAGAAAAGAACGGGATAAGCTCGAATTAAACAACAACGAAGGAGATGTTGTTGAAATTATTGTTGCAAAACATCGAAACGGACCCTTGGGAAACGTAAAACTTCATTTCGATCAGGAGTATGCAACATTTACCACCATCGAAAATCGTTTTAATTAATACTCTCCATGGTCCCCGATATCATCCACCAGTGTATCAAACGTATTGCGCGACTCCCCGGCGTTGGCCAAAGGCAAGCATCTAGGATTGTCTTCTCTCTCCTGCGATCAAAAGACAATATAGCAACCCCACTCGTTGCGGATCTCGAACGCCTTCTTGTGCTTCAGTCATGTTCTTCGTGTCTGTTTCCTCATGAACCACAAAATAATACGCTTTGTAATATATGTGCCGATCCACGCCGGGACAACCACACCATTATGGTTATTGAAAAAGAGACCGATCTTCTCACCATAGAAAAGGCAAAGATATTTAACGGTACCTATTTTATTCTTGGTGGTCTCGTAAATCCGATAGAACCCGACTCGGAATATCGATTTAATCTACAACCCCTTCTTGCGCGTATCACAACTAACCCCGAAATTAAAAAAGAGATTGTCTTTGCCCTTTCCCCCACAGCAACAGGCAATCTTACTGCCACCCATATTGGACGCTCCCTAAAAGAATACAATGTAGCAATCACACACCTCGGAAAGGGTCTCCCCAACGGAGGTGATGTTGAATTCACCGATGAAGAGACAATTATCGCCGCCTTCACAAACAGAAGATAAGAAAAGAATATCCGCATTATGCGGATATTCTAAACCTAGAAACTTATTTTTGTAATTTGTACCTCGCTAAAATGTTGCCTATGTCCCTTCTTTTTTCGATAACGAGTTTTATTGTGATAACGAAAAACAATCTTTTTATCGTCTCGTCCCTGTTCCACCACCTTTGCCTCAACAGATGCCCCCTCAAGGAGAGGATGACCAAGAACAGGATCAGTATCCTTCTGTACCATGAGTACTTCGCTAAAAGTATACAAACCACCCACCTCTACGGGAAGTTTTTCCACCTGAATAGTATCTCCTTCTTCGACGAGATACTGCTTTCCACCTGTTTTTATGATAGCCAACATGAAAATATGGGTCTTTTACTAATTGAGTGATTATACATAATTTCACAAAAAAAGCAAATGTTTGTATGGGACGCCACACGACGCCTCAATATTGCGTTTCCCACGCCTCGCTGGTACTGTAAAGGTAGGGCCTTGAAAAAGAAAGAAGGCACATAAGCATGAGTAACACGGCCTTGCTTATTGTTGACGCCCTAAATGATTTTTTCTCAAAAGGATCTCTTCCGGTTCCTCGTGCTGAGGAAGTAATACCACCACTCAACGACGTAATCGTACTAGCACGCCAGAAGAGTTGGCCTCGTATTCCCATAAGGGACTGGCACCCACGCACCTCATCTCACTTTAAGCCATTTGGTGGTGAGTGGAATATTCACTGCGTACAGAATACACATGGCGCAGAGTTTCATCCAAACCTTAATTTGGGACCGGACTGTTTTATTGTATCAAAAGGAACACGGTTTGGAGAACAAGGATACTCTGGCTTCGAAGGCACACTTTCTGACGGTACGCTTCTTGGAGTCTTTCTCAAACAAGTTGGAATAACCAGAGTTCTCATTGGAGGTCTCGCAACAGATTATTGTGTGAAGGCAACAGTACTCGATGCCCTAAAACACAAGCTCGAGACAATCGTACTCATCGACGCCTGCCGTGCGGTGGATGTAAACCCTGGGGATGGAGATAGGGCAATCTTAGAAATGAAAAAGGCTGGAGCTATTATATCTACGACAGGTGAAATTATAAAATTAAATTCGTAAAAAAAGCCGAGCACTATTGCTCGGCATTCTATTTTTATTCCCAATCATTACGGCGGTTTTTCCATACCTATCCCTTGACAACATAACTAGCATTTGCTAGACTAGGATATATGGCTACAATACATAAATACGGAATACGAGATTTAAAAAAGGACTTCCCTACGGATGAAAAGTGCGTAGAGTTTATCTTTGACGCTTCCCAC
>JACRHX010000064.1 GCA_016211955.1 Parcubacteria group bacterium
GCAGGGGAGCCGGGAATGCTTGAAGCCCAACTACGGTTGGATCAGAGTAGGTTCGGTAACATGGCAGAAGTCGTAACAAGGCACGTGTAGCGGAAGCTGTGCGTGGAACAATTATTTCAACTAGAACCGTTTGTTATTTCGCTTCGGCGTTATATACCCAAACGCAATAGCGTTCGGGTATATAATCACTGCGCTCGCATAAACGAAAATTTATTTTCGTTTACTGCTCGCTTGCGATTATAACAATCCTAGTAGGCGATCTTGCTGTTTTACACAGCAATGAGCATTGGTCGAGGAGCTTTAAGTTTCGACTTACGGGGTGATGAGAAAAGCAACTAAAAACAAAACGATAGATTTAGCGAACTGTTTCGTTGTGCGTTCCGATACTCCTTCGCTGTATAATTGAATACAGCTCAGTCTGTTTCTCACACACGCCTCACATTTCATCAAAATCTATCATTTTGTAAGCATGAATATTGGTGTGGGTATTTTTAGGGGGCTCGTTTTGTGTGGCGCATTTATGGCGCTTATTTTTTTATCGCCACAAATTATGTCAAAGCACACTTTTTTAAATGCATTTGGTTTAATAAATCCAACACCTCAAGAATCTTTATCATCACACATATTGCCTGCTATGCCGTGGCATAGCACTTCGATTTTGCCTGGTACAGATACTTCTTTTGCCGAAGAAAATCAGATAGTTTTTTCTGAATTTGTTGTTCCAAAAGAGGAGGCAACTTCGATGATTCAAAATATAGTGGCGATGTATCCAAATTCGAGTACTATAGTACTGGTATCAAGCACAGAAGAGATTGCTTCAAGTACGTTGCCTGTCGTCGATCTAACTCCTTCTGTGGCCATAAGCAATGTTGCGACTATGGTGGTGACGCAGGTATCTCCTACGGGCACCGTAACTTCAGCGAACACAAGCGTTGCTCTTATTTCGTGTGCTGGAGTTTCGAGTACTCCCTCGCATGTGGTGCGTATTAATGAATTAGCGTGGATGGGAACGACGGGTAGTTTTACAGATGAATGGATCGAGCTTTATAATACAACTTCTTCATCATATAGCCTTGCTCGCGCACAACTTGTTGCAAGCAGCAGTAAATCGCTTTTTTCGATTCGTTTTGGTGACAGCGACTTCATTCCTCCGAACGGATATTTTCTTCTTGAGCGTACGAATGATATGTCGGTTCCTCATCTTGCCGCAGATAAAATATATACTGGGGCGCTTAATGATGATGAGGAGATAGTTGAGCTTTTTGATTCTGAATGTAACAGTCTTGATCGCGTGGATTTCAAAAAAGATTTCCCTATCGTTTCTACAAACGTAGATCGTCGTAGTATGGAGTTGAAGCAAGATGGTACGTTTGGGCTATACGAAGGCGATGCTGGTGCGATAAGTGGTGCTTTTGGGTCTCCGAAGCAGGAAAATTCATATCGTGTGGTAGAGATGGCGAGTTCAACAGCAAAGGTGGTTGTTTCTCCGACTGAGATTATCTCTACCCCTACTTCGATAGAACCAGTAGCGCCTCAAGTTGATAGTGTATCCTCTTCGCCTCATATTATGATCCATGAGATTCTTTTTGACGGGGAGGGGAGTGACAAGGGGAAGGAGTTTATGGAGCTTTATAATTCTTCTGATACCGATCAGAATCTTAAGGGGTGGGCGTTGCGGCTCTTGAAGACAGGTGCCACTTCTACCACCTCGCTTGCAACATTTGGTGATACCTCAACTGACTATGTGATTATTCCTTCGCATGGGTTTTTTCTTGTTGGGCTCAATAATTATGATGCGGTGAATTTTAATGGTGTTGTTGCTGACGTACGCCGATCAAGTGTTTTACCGAATGGAGAAGAAGAGATCGTGGTGTTTTTGCTTGATGGTAATAAAGTTGAAATAGATCATGTTACTTACACAGCCAAGTCTATTGTTAGAGAGGGTCAATCTTTTGAGAGAAACGATGAGGGAATTTTTATACCGCAAGATACACCAATACCCCATTCATCGCAGGGGGGATCTTGATTTTTTTATGGCTTAAGAAGAAGGATAATATATCAAATATCTAACGATCGTCGGGAATTTGATAAGTGTACATAATACGTTGACGAAAGTTTATAAGTTTGGTAGTATTTTTTTGATTTCTACTGAGTATTTCTTGGTAGAAATTTGACAATAGAAACAACAAAAAAGAGAGAGGAGAGGAGTATTCTATGGCACAGATAGAGCTTTATCGAGGACAAGAGTTTCCTTATGTAGTTGCGATCGATGCTGTAAAGGGTATGATTGCGCGACATAGAGATGAAGAGGCGGTGCGTATCGAAGAGATCAAGCAGGTGTGCAAAAATCTTAGTCTTTCGGGGCAAGTAGAGTTGTGTGAAAGGACCATTGAGGGAATTGAGCCCGAGTTGAGGACAGGGACCGCTCTTGATCCAGCGTGTTATTATCCCACATTGTCACAAAGAGAGATCGTGATGTTTTTATGGAATGGCTTCCTGATATACGTGTATTGGCTCAGTATGGCACCTATGCGCACGATCGACTTATTCCCGAGCAGGTGCTTGTGGAGCTTGCTGCAATTGCTGGATTTGGTTTTTTCGATTCGCTGGAAGTACTTACCTACCAAAATGAAGGTACTTTTGAGGTGTTGCTTGTGGGATACAGGGGTAGGGAGATGTTTCGTGTGGCACGCTGGGGCGAATCTTTACGTCCTTTAAAGAACATTTTCCAACGAATCTCTTTGGTTCGTAAATACGAATGGGCTAAAAAATTATTTGTAGGAGATCGAGTGAATCGTGCCATGATTTGTTTGTCTATTGCTGTAGGCCTCCTCCTTGTTTTTGGATGGATGTGTTCTGAATTAAGAAATCCGTATGACGTACAAGCAAATCAATTTATTTTTTCTTATTGTCCTTCTGTTTTTTGTGCAAGTATAGCGTTTTTTGTTATTTCTTATATGCTCAGACATTGTGATATGAGAAAATTATTCATCTTATCTCGACGATAATAATAGGTTTAGTAAAATAAAAGACACCCCAACGCGGGTGTTTTATCTATTCCGTTTTTTGAAAAAAGAAGATGGTAAGATGCGTCATACCATTTCGTTATTTTTGTTTTTTGGATTATGTTCGTTACAATGCCCATTATGCGGGTTGTTCTAGATAATATTCGGAGTCTCCATAACGTCGGTTCGATTTTTCGAACTTCTGATGCAGTGGGGGTTGAGAAGGTATATCTTTGTGGGATTACACCAGCACCTGTCGATCGATTCGGTGTGCTTTTGAGTGATTTTGCAAAGACCGCTCTTGGTGCGGAGAAGACGGTACCTTACGAGAAGGTGTCTTCGACATGGCGATGTATTGAAAAACTTAAAAAAGAGGGATTTTTTATAATTGCGATCGAGCAAGCACTTCACGCTCAAAATCTCTTTATTCTTAAACGAATGAGGTTGAACCTCACTCATTTGGTGGTTGTGGTGGGGAATGAGGTGAAGGGGGTTTCAAAGGCGGTTTTGGATCGTGCGGATCTTACTTTGGAAATTCCTATGGTCGGTAAAAAAGAGTCACTTAATGTTGCCGTAGCGTTTGGGATTGCGGCGTACCAACTTAAAATGTCATCCCCGACCTGA
>JACRHX010000063.1 GCA_016211955.1 Parcubacteria group bacterium
CTATGTGCTGTGTGGACAGAGGACAAGTACCCACCGAGCGGAATTGTTGACCGTTTTAGCATGGTGTCTCGCATGGCGAGACTAAAAAACGGGAAACACCTCGGAGCCGGCGGCTGGGCCGGCGAGAATGAGCGAGGGGGTACTTGTCCTCTGTCCTATTACCCGTGCCGTATCTCCACCACATCCCCATCTTGCATAATATACTCCTTTCCTTCTACACGTAGCCACCCTTTTTGCTTTGCCTCACTCCACCCCCCCGCCTCGAGTAACTTATCCCAAGCGATAGTATCAGCTCTAATAAACTTATGTTCAAAATCAGTATGAATCACTCCCGCCGCTTGTGGTGCCTTCATGCCTTGCGTAATAGTCCATGCTCTTGTCTCATCCTCACCTGTAGTAAGAAAACTAATAAGTCCGAGCACCTCATATGCTTTTTTAATCAACTCGTGGATATCATCGGCAAGAGCAATATTCACCACAAGATAATCAGCATTAAGACCCCGTACATATTCTTTAAGCTCACTCCTAACATCCTCTTCGTCTCCATTAAAAAGATAAATTTGTGGCTTTGCCGTCAAAAGATTTAGTTCAACAATTATAGGTTCCTCAATAACACCTCCTTCAATATTTCGTGCAAGAATATTTTTTCGTAACCCATCCCGCACGAGTGTTGCTGTTTCAAAATCTTTTGCCTTTTGTTTATCGCCAGTACGCGCCTCCCCTTCGAGCTTTTGCATTCTTTTTTCTACTGTATCGAGATCTTTTAAAATAAGTTCAGCATTAATAATTTCGATATCACGCAACGGATTAACATCAGCTTCCACATGAACAATGTCATGATCCATAAAACAACGCACAACCTGCACCACCGCGCGCACCTCCCTAATATGAGATAAAAATTGGTTCCCAAGCCCCTCACCCTGGTTCGCCCCCTTCACAAGCCCAGCAATGTCATAAAACTCAACTACCGCTGGAATAATTTTCTTTGAACTACTAAGTACCGCGAGCTTGGTAAGTCGCTCGTCAGGAACAGGAACCACCCCAATATTAGGGTCAATCGTCGCAAAAGGATAATTCGCAATCACCACCGATTGCTTCGTAATCACTTTAAATAATGTTGACTTCCCCACATTCGGAAGTCCTACAATGCCGATAGATAATTTACTCATAGTAAAGCTAGTCTACATGAATCGTTGACATAAATCAATGAACGTTTTACGCTTAAAATGTCTGACAGCCCAAGTGGGCAGACAAAGGAGACGATCACCATGCGCATGTTGGTTGCTGTGCTCATAGATGGTATTGGCATATTCTATTTTTTCTATGGCGTGTTTGGCCACCTTGTCTTTGAAAATGCAATATACAATCTATGTATAGGTATAGGACTTATGGTGCTCGGGAGTATAACAACTATAACGATTACATTGGAGGAATTGTGTAGAAAAATTGGAAAAGAAAGGTGTCAATAGTCATGATGCGAAGGGTACACAAACACCTGCGGGGCATCCTACGGGTCGCCCACGGACCTGTCTCCCACATGAGACGAAAAAGGCAGCAATGCCCTTGTGGACATTGTCCTGCATCAAGAAAAAGAAAATAGAAGAAGACGAAACATAAAACAAAACCGCCCAACATGGCGGCTTTTTTATCTATTGACTTAGATATATCAAAAATCTAACGATCATCCAAAATTTGATATATTAGGCAAAACTTGCTTTTTTGCGTACCATTCTATGATAAGTAATCGCAAAACGGTGGGCTTCGTCGCGGAGCTTTATAAGAGTATTTTCATCGTATCCATACGCATCTCCAATAAACTCATTTTTTGCGTTCTGGTCCTTTCGCAATACCTACCACAGGAATCTTTATTTCTAAATCTCGCAATACTTTTTCCGCACAATGTACCTGTGATAATCCCCCGTCAACAAGAACGAGATTTGGCAATCTCCAAGAATGTTTAAATCGTCGCCGTAACACCTCTTCAAGCATCGCTACATCATTTGGGCCCACAACCGTTTTTATCTTAAACTTCTTATATTCACTTTTCTCTGGCTTCCCATTAATAAACACGACCATAGAACCAACAGCGGACGTACCAGAAATATTTGAAATATCATAACCCTCAATACGAGTATCTTGTATCTGGTATTTAGTATCTTGTATACCATCTTCTTTAATCAATGCTGTGTCTTGGATATGATGTAGCGCACTAATCTGACGCTTCAACTTTTCTGCACGTTCGAATTTTAATTCTTTGCTTACCTGTTTCATTTCTTTTTCAAGCGAAATTATAATGCGTTCCTTTTTCCCAACAAAAAAATTGTTGAGATATTTAATTTGTTTTTTATATTCTGATTTTGTGACCGCTCCAGTACATGTACCCGGACATAGTCCTATCTGATAATCAAAACATGATTTTTTATACGTATTAATTTTTTCTGACGCATGAATATTCCACGGAAATATTCTTCTTAAAATTCTCAACGCTTCGCGTACGCTAGATGCAGAGACAAAAGGACCAAATCGTTTCCCAGACACCTTAGATTTTCCGCGCACAAGAAGTACGCGTGGAAAATCTTCATCCGTAATTTCCACATACAAAAAACTTCGATCGTCTTTTTCACGTACATTAAACAGTGGTTGGTATTTTTTAATGAGCTCCGCCTCAAGCATTAACGCCTCGAGCACGCTTCCTGTTTGCTTGTAATCGATCGAATGAATCTGAGATACCATGGATTCAATTCGTGATTCGTGTGAACGATTGAAATAACTCGATACTCTTCTTTTTAAATTCGCAGCCTTCCCAACATACAAAAGTACGCCATGCTTATCTTTCATGAGATACACTCCTGACGTATTTGGAAAATTATTATATCGCATACCAGGTAGTAGAAAGTCGACTTTCCGCTCATCAAGTGGATAGTCAATCCTCCTTTATTTTGTTCTTAATCCAACGCTTGAATTGCACAGATAACGAATTTAGAGACACTGTCGACTTTTCACTACCTGGCATAGCCTTCTTTATGTCACAAAACTTATCCACACGCAATATTGCGCGCTTTCCGTCTTACCCTATACTAATAAATAGACCCTCGACAACTTATAGGTAAAGGAGGTGACAAAAATGGACATGCTCGCTGGCTGGCTCAAGAGTCTTTCAGGGATGGCGCGCGCTGCAGTCGTGCTTCTGGCAACGGTTCTGCTCGTAACGCCTTTCGTGGCGGCTGTAATGGCCTTGGCAGGTGGTAGCGCTGTTGCTGCATGGGGTACCCTCGCGCAGGTGGTGCACCTCAGTTCGTGCAGGCGTTGGCAATCCTTGCCCTCGACAAGTACCTTTCTAGCTAGACTAGAAAAACCGTTTTTAACAATCTCCAAAAAAACTCAGCTGCTCTCCTCAGAGCAGCTTTTCATTTTCTACAAGATATCCTACTCAACACAACTCTTATCATATAATGACACTGCATTATGACACGTCATAATGCGAAACTTCTTTTTTAGTTCTTACACATTCACTCCTCTATCAGACGATCGTCAGTTACGGGAGTAGGTCATGGTTTTAGTTGATATCTATTATTGTTTTGTATAAGAAAACCTTCTATTACCAAACTCGATAAAATTTTTTCTACGCGTACGTGATCTTCATTTATCTGTAATACAATTTCTTCCTTTGTTTTCTTTCCTTCATTAATAAGTATCCTTAAGATTACTCCTCTTATTTTCCTGTCTGATCCTTCGAACTTAGATTGTTTTTTATATACCTTACTTTTTGTATTAGGATTTTTTGCACGCAATATCTCACCAAGGTGCGTACCATAATCCATAAGCGCTAAGTACCATTCGCGTGGTAGTTTTTTATCAACTGTATCTTTTACGTATTCCAAAATATCTTCGTCTTTTATATTCTTCTTGTTCGCAAAAAAATGGTGAATAAAAACTCGTCTTATATTAGTTTCAATAAAAATTGAAGGTGCATTAAATGCAAAAGCCATAATTGATCCTGCTGTTGCTTTTCCAATACCAGGAAATGTTATAAGAACTTCTGGTGCTTGAGGTAATACCCCATTATATTCGTGCATAACTTTTTCTGCGATTTTTTTAAGCGCGATGGCACGTCTGTTATATCCCATTCCTTGCCATATTTTTAACACATGCGAAAGTGATGCTTTTGCCAAACTTTGAAAATCAGGAAATGTCTTTATAAAAAGCGGGTACTTTTTGAGAACACGTTTTACCTGTGTCTGCTGAAGCATAATTTCTGAAACAACAATACAATAAGGATCCGTCGTCTCCCGCCACGGCATTGCACGTTTATTTTTTTTATAGTAATTCCAGATTGCTTTCTTAAACTCTTTAATTTTTTGTGAATCTTGCATTGTCACTATTCTTATAAAAAAGAGACCTTAATACAAGGTCTCAAACGTTAACACTCTACACTAATGGCCTTTACTTTATGGGCGGGTACAAACGTCGCAAAATGAGGACTCCATTGAATCATCCAACGCTCTCTGTTATCAAAAAAATGACAGTTAGTGGTTACATAAAGGACTCTGTTTTTAAAATCAACACTCTGAATCATCTCCTCCGGGAAAATAACGGATCCATCTTTAAAGGCGACACCATCTCTCCCCGGGACGAGTTCGTCATAGAAAGAAATAGCAATAGATTCCCCATTCACGTAACCACCTCCTTAAGTAAATTACTAACCCTTTTTAGGAACCACTTGATAACATTTTTTTACAAACTCTTCGGTAACACAAAATCTGCCATTGACATCACACACAATGAGATTGTGCGCGATAAACCAATCGAGAAAAGCCATATTTGCCCCACCCTGTGCACAACATACTTCAAGTTGCTCTCTTGTAAACGCATCCCAGAAACCCATATACTGGCACATCTGAACAATGATGTTTCCAAGGAACTCAGGCCCCATCTTTCCAAATACTCCCATAAAAGGTCTGCTGGTATCAATATCACTCGGCTTAATATGATAGTTCTCTGGTACGCTATACAGCCTGTCTGCCATATCCCTTATCTCCTTTGCCTCGCCGTAGTCCTTCGATAAACTCAGGACGTAGGCTCAAGGATCTATCTTCGTTCTACTGCAAACCAAATACTTTGTCTATACCCTTTCAAAAACAAAAAAGACACGCGAAGTTTTCTCCGACGTGTCAAAAATTACCTTGATAGGTCTATCTCAATTTCAATCGCGTGGCGTCATGCTCGAGCTGAGATTGAACCCTTTTTAGTTCTGTCTCGCGTTCTTTATTTTTCTTCTCTCGATTATTCTTCTTCCTCTCTCCGCGTTTGATCTGCGCTACAACCCTTACCCTATCTTTTATTAGCACCTGTAACGCCTGCTGCCAGATGGGAGAAGGATCAAAACGCTTGACCTTACACTCTGCGATATCCCAATAATCAACCTCGAAAACCGGCTCTGATCCGCGTTCCTTAGAATCCGGATGATACCAAATCTTTACATTATCGCCACCAAAATCCGTAAATGCACCATGAGTATAAAATGAGAAGCCGGCAAAGTTATTCAATTCTGCTGTCGTCGTTATGTGATAAAAATGTTCTTCACGACGCAAGACCTTCCCACGCTCATACACAATCGATTCAGCAAAACGGATAATTTCTTCAACAAACTTTTGTCGTGCGAGGACTAGTTCAGCAAGAGCATTTCCACTAACAGCCTTAAGGTCTTTCATATCCACACCTCCTGTTTTCTATGAGCTAGATGAAGAATACCTTAAAAGTTAGATTATGTCTATACTTGTCAAAAAAAATGCAAACAGGCCTTATTTTGAATCACAACGTGTATATTTCGAACCATTCCGTAGGTGTGGAGCTAGGTGTTGTCAATCCTGAATGATAATGAATTGGATTGACAACGAAGCACCTGCGGATGAGTGAGCCACTCGCTGGAGGTGGCGAACGTGTGAGAAATATACACGTTGTGATTCATTTATACTGGTATACTGGATTCCCGCCTTCGCCAGGGCTACAAAAGGGCACAGCGCGGGAATGACAAAAAAACTAAGCCATGTGTTTTTTGAGGTACTGACCTGTGACACTATGTGCATTTTTTGCTATATCCTCGAGAGTACCGGTTGCGAGGATTTTTCCTCCACGCTCTCCGCCCTCGGGGCCAAGGTCAATCACCCAATCCGCTGTCTTAATAACATCGAGGTTATGTTCAATCACTACGATAGTATTCCCACGACTTACGAGACGTTGAAGAACGTCAAGAAGTTTTTCAATATCAGAAAAATGAAGCCCTGTGGTTGGCTCGTCTAAAAGATAGAGTGTCCTTCGTGTATCCCGCTTCCCCAGCTCTGCGGCAAGCTTAATACGCTGCGCCTCTCCACCCGACAAGGTCGTCGCTGATTGCCCTAACTCGAGATACCCAAGACCCACCTCGTGTAAAATCTTAAACTTGTCATACAACCATGGAATATCTTCAAAGAAAGCAAGTGCCTCTTCAACGGTCATACGCAATACCTCATAAATATTTTTACCTCTGTACTCAACCTCGAGCGTCTCGCGATCAAAGCGTTTTCCTTTGCAAATATCACAAGGCACATAGACGGTGGGCAGGAAATGCATCTCAATAGCAATTGTCCCGTGCCCCTCACAATGCTCACAACGCCCCCCAGGGACATTAAAACTAAAACGACCAACTCTATATCCACGCACGCGCGCATCCTCGGTCGAAGTAAATAGCTCACGTACGTGTATCCAAGCACCAACATACGTCGCAGGGTTAGATCGTGGTGTTCTTCCAATCGGCGATTGATCGATCGTGATAACCCGATTAACATATTCGAGTCCTAAGATAGCATCACACGCGCCTCCTTTATAGTCGGCCCCGTTGAATTTATTGGCTAAATATTTATAGAGTACATCATAAACAAGCGAGCTTTTGCCTGACCCAGAAACTCCTGTGATACAGGTAAGTTTTCGAAGTGGGATGTCTACATCGATATTTTTAAGATTGTGTGCTTTTGCTCCCCTAATTTTAATCGACTCATCAATAATTCCACGTTTTGATTTTACCACCCGTCGGTTCTCAGGAATTGTAATACTCTTTGTACCACGCAGATAATCGAGCGTAAGTGAGTTTATCTTTTTATTCTTCAAAATATCCGGTATCTCCCCCTGCGCCATCACACTGCCCCCATGCACCCCCGCCCCTTTTCCAAAATCAACGAGATAATCAGATGCTCGTATGGTGTCCTCATCGTGC
>JACRHX010000065.1 GCA_016211955.1 Parcubacteria group bacterium
ATGGGAGGAAAGCAATATTCCCCTTTCCTTCAGAAGATATAGTTCCAAGGTATGCGTTGCATAAAGACTCAGTGATTGGTAAGGAGGTAGTGTATATTCATGGTGCAAATGTTGGGCGAGTCGGGTATCTCTATACAGAACATTTTAGTAATACGTTGGAAACTTCATTGAGAGTAGGAGAAAAATTCATCCATTCTAAGGATGAAGAGCTTGAAAAAAGAAGGAACGAACTGAAGAGGATAGAGGAACAGTGGGAAGAATTTAAACAAAAAACACGTGATTTGTTTAATCGTGTGCAACGAGAAGTTTCCGGATAGGGACAGGAAATTTTATAAGAGACATAAACAAGATAAAGATATTTTTTAGAGTAGCCTCATCTTTTGTTTGACCGAGAGGGGGTTTTTGGGTGCTTGCGGGTGCAGCGATGTCGTTTTCTAATGTTCAATTTTATGATATTATAAAAAAATGAAAAAGATGCGGCCGGCGCCACAAAAAGCAATGGAACAAAAAAATAGCGATAAAACGCTGGAGCTTTTTTCTTTATCGGATTTGGAACATCATAAGAAAGTTATTGAGGAATCTATAAAAACAGCCCAACATATTATAGAAGGAATTAAAAATGACGAGCAGGCTCGTGCCTATTACCAAAGACATAAATTATCTGAAGAAGAAGAGTTGGCAAAGGTAAATAGGGAAATTTTAAAACGGACAATATAAAAAACGGTCTTAGGAAAGACCGATTTTTGTTTTTATCTCTTGGATAGTTTTCTGTGCGATGGTGCGTGCGGTGATGCCATTTTTTGTGATTTGATCGAGAAGTTTTTGTTTATCGTTTTTAATTTCTTTTCTTTTTTCTCGGGTTGGGGCAAAATGACTATTTATGGCTTCGCCTAGGTTCTTTTTTATTTCTCCATAGCGAAGAGATTCCGGATTGATTATTGTTTGCCCTTCGACAAGCTCAGGGGCTATCAGTTTTTTGAAATACTCTGGAGCAAATTCGCGGTAGAGGGTGAGGAGGTTTTTTACTCCTGCAATGAGAGTTTCTATTTCAGGATTTTGTGATCCTGATTTTGATGGAGTTATTGTAATCCCTTCGACAAGCTCAGGGGATAAGAGGGTAATTTTTTCAAAGAGGGAGTTGTCTGCGCTTACAGCAGATTTTATTTTTTCTTCGATCGTCGAGGGTTCATCAAACACTCCTATGTAACTACTCGGACCATGGCTTTTGGACATTTTGTGCAAGGGATCGGTAAGACTCATGATGCGTGGAGTAGCGGAAAGAAGCGCTTGTGGCTCCTTGAATATATTCCCATAATGGCTATTAAATTTGCGTGCCAATGTTCGCGTGAGTTCGAGGTGCTGAAGTTGATCTTTTCCTACAGGGACGTTATTTGCACCATAGATGAGTATGTCTGCTGCTTGGAGGACGGGGTAATCAAAAAGCCCTACATTGATATTTTCATTTTGGCGCGTTGATTTGTCTTTGAACTGTGTCATTCGCTCGAGTTCGCCCATGGGGGTAAGCGTGTTTAATATCCACGCAAGTTCGGTAACTTCGGGGACGTGTGATTGTATGAAGAGTATTGTTTTTTCTGGATTGATGCCAAGGCTTACAAGATCAACAATGAGTTGTTCAACTTGGGCGCGTTTTGTATCAGCCGAGACAGGTTCTCCTGAGAGAGAGTGATAATCGGCAACAAACAAAAAGAGACTTCCCTTTGATTCATTTTGAAGAGAAATGAGATTTTTAATAGCGCCAAGATAATTACCAATATGGAGTTCCCCGCTTGGCTGAATTCCTGAAACGATAATATTTTTATTGGACATAATGAGTTTGGACTAATAGGATCTTCGCATTTGAGTGCGGTACGAGGAAAACGCGAGGAACGGAATAAGCTGTACACAAGAAGTACTGCGTTGAGTACCACAGCGTTTGACGAAGTAATGCGCCGAATGCGGAGATCCTAACAATTATACCTCGATGATCACAGGTAACACCATAGGTCGGCGTTTTATTTTTTTCCATAAAAAGGCGCCGACTTGTTCTCTTAAATTATCTTTTACATACGTCATGTTGGTTGCGTGGTCCGGCGTTGCGGTGCGTTCTATGATTTTTCTAATAAGACTACGTGTTTCATCAAGAAGTTCTTTTGATTCTTTAAGATAGATAAAGCCTCTTGAGATGATGTTGGGATAGCCTTTAAGTTTTCCTGTCTTTGTATCAACTGCGGCAACAATAACAAACATACCATCCTTGGAGAGAAGATCTCGATCACGGAGAACAACCTCGCTTACATCTCCGATGCCAAGTCCGTCAACCATGATGTAGTTTGCGGGGACTTCTCCTATAACGGCGGCTTTGTTTTCTTTGAATTCTACAATTTGTCCATTTGACGCGAGGACAATGTTTTCAGGTTTTACCCCAACAGATGTCGCAAGTTCTTCGTGTGCTCGAAGCATCGAGAATTGTCCATGAATAGGCATGAGGAATTTTGGTTTTAAGAGATTGAGGAGAAGCTTAAGATCTTCTTGATAGGCGTGACCGCTTACGTGAATATCCATCATCTTATAGTTGTATACTTTTGCACCCTGACGCGTGAGGGAGTCAACAAGATATTGTACCGCACGCTCATTTCCAGGAACGACAGAAGAAGAAAAAATAATAGTATCTCCTTTTTCAACCTTAAAATAACGATGTTCTTGGTTTGCAATACGCATAAGCGCGGCACGATCTTCTCCTTGTGCTCCGGTACACATAATAACGAGACGTTCTGATGGGAGCATGAGTGCTTCTTCTGGAGATATAATGGTACCCTTTTGGCCCTTCAGATAACCAAGCGATCTGCATATTTCAACGTTATTTTTCATACCATATCCTTCAACAACAACCTTACGGTTAAATTTTTCGGCAAGAAGAATAATTTGTTGTACACGTTCAATAAGCGATGAAAAGGTCGCCGCAATGATTCTTCCTTGGGCTTTTTCGAAGAGGAGTTCTAGATTCTCAAAAATAGTTTTTTCTGAGGGCGCATGACCAGGTTTTTCCGATCCCGTAGAATCTGAAAGGAGGAGAAAGACGCCATTTGAGGTAAGTTTCACAATACGTGCAATATCTGCCGGTTCGTCCGCGATGGGGGAAAAATCGAACTTAAAATCACAAGTATGAACCACCATGCCTAAAGGTGTTTGAATCGCAAGCCCTACCGAATCAGGGATATTGTGATTGACATGAAAAGGGATAATCTTAAAATGTCCGAGATCTATTACTTCTTCTTTATCTTTGTAAATAGTTTCTATATTTAATTTTGGTTGGTGGGGAAAATCATCTTGGCGTTTCAAGATAATGCCTCGTGAAAGTGGGGTTGCATAGATTGTCGGGTTTCCTATCTCATGAATGATGTAGGGGATTGCACCGATGTGATCATAATGTCCATGAGTGATAACAACACCAACGATTCTTTTTTTATTTTCTTTAAGGTAATGGAAGTTTGGAATCGTATAATCGATACCCGGCATATCCTCGTCGGGGAACCCAAATCCCATATCAACCACAAGAATATCATCTTCATATTCAAGTGCCATCATATTTCGCCCTACCTCTTCGAGCCCGCCAAAAGGAATTACACGGAGACCTTTTGTCTCTTCTTTTTGGGGAAGGGGAATAGGGTTTGTTTTACGTCCTATCCATGAGTTAGGACGTCGCTGTACTCTCCTCTGGGTATTTGTCGATTTTTCTCCCAAAGTCTTTGAGGAAGAATGGGGAAATGTTGATTTTTGGGCAGGCGCACCTACTATCGGTTTTTGTATTGGATCCATAGGTTATTTTTTGCCTCATGCATAGTTAATTAGCAAGGGCGGTATTAAATTAATTGATAATAATTTTTGTAAATTTAAAAAAGTGTAATTAGTGTGGGTACTTTGTATTGTGTGAAAATGTTCTTTTCTCTTTTATGGTTTTTTCCTCATCCTTAACTTAAGTACTAACTACAAATTACTAAGTACTTGCAAAATGGAGTGAATACGAACATTTTGTGCTGGGAGGGGGGGATTTGCCGCCCTTGGCGAGCCTCGCCCCGATAATATCGGGGCGAGAACCCCTTGTTTTACAAGATTGTGGGTAGAGAGGGACTTGAACCCTCAAGACCTTGCGGTCATAGGCTCCTGAAGCCTACGTGTTTGCCAGTTTCACCACCTACCCACGCCTTTTAAGAAAGGCATGATTTTTTTAGAGACTTCGAGATGAGGTAATAAACCAATCGTTTATTGTGGAGAATCGTTCACTTGGTGTTGTAATCACTTTGGTTGTTACATTTTTAATACGTTTTGAGATTACGTAGAGATAGTCGGGATTGTAGAGAAAGATAACCGGATAATCACTTTTAATTATATTTTCAAAACGTGTATAGAGATTTGTTCTTTGCCGTGAGTCAACGGTTTCTCGTATTGCTTCGGTAATTTTGTCTACTTCTTTGTTTTGGTAGAGACTTAGATTGCGTCCTGGATTAAACTTTTGGGATGAGTGCCAAAATGAAAAGGGATCTGCTTGGAGATCGAGCACATTGCCAAAAAGAAGAATGTCATACTTTCGTGGTTCTATATAATTTATCTCAAGGTCTTTGAGAGGAACTATTTCTACTTTTGCGCTTATTCCCAACTCTGCCCATCTTTTTGCCAGAATACTCGCGGTTTCGATAAGAAAAGAATTTTGAGGAGTAACGATAGTAAACGAAAGTTTTTGCGAATGATCCTTATCCTTCCTACGTATTCCTTCTTCATTTTTATCGCTCCATCCCGCTTCGGTGAGAAGGGATTTTGCCTTTTCTATATCATTCTTTATTTCCTGACCTTCTTTGATGGGGGGTGGAATGGGTGAATCAAGTGGTGTCCCATGACCCAAAAGAACTTTTTCTATAAGATGGCGTTGTGGAGTACTTAATGCAAGTGCTTCTCGTACTCGCGCATCTTTTAGTGCGGGGACGTTTTGTGGATTCAAGAAGGCGGCGTAATAGAGAGGTCGTTTGATACCTAGTACATTATAGGAAGACGAGAGTGATTGTGTTTGTTCTGGTTCTACGTTTGCGAGTGCGTCAATTTGGTGAAAATTAAGGGCGCGTATAGCATCCGTTTTTGTTTCATAGAAAAGAAACGTAATATCTTCAATATAAGGAACTTTTTCTTTGGTTAGAACACGTTCGAGTGTATATCGTTCTAGGCTTCCATCTCGTCCTGTTGTTACCGAGCGTACCTTGTATGCGCCACTTCCTATTGGCTTTACGTTATAGGGAGAAAGTAGAATGTTTTCTGTTGGAGTAGATTCAAAGATATGTTTAGGAATAATTTTGAGTTTCAAATTAGTGAGAAAAAATGCATAAGGATTAGGAATACTGAACTTTACCTTACGATCTGTTATTTTTTCAACATTTACCCCCTGCCAACTATACTGAAGGGGTGTTTTATTTTCAAGATCATGAATGAGATTTACTGTGTAAAGTACATCATCGCTTGTAATAGGTGTGCCATCCTGCCATACGATCTTATCTTTTAAAGTTACTATCCATACAGCCCCCTTGTTTTGTATTTCGTAACTTTGTGCAAGGTCGGGGATAATAGCGCCATTAGCATCGATATTAAAAAGACCACGATAGAGTAGATTTATGAGAGCTTCCTCGTTTTCGTTTGAGGCAAGGACAGGGTTAAGTTTTAGGATGTTGGTTCCCACGAGACCCTCTTTAAATTCTCCCCCCCGTGTCGGATGTAGAGTGCCAATAAAAAATGAGATAGCGATAAGAACAATAAAAGAAACAAGCACAAGTGAGGCTCCTGTGATGGCAATACGTTTATCTTTTGTCTCTAGCCGTGCGTAAAATATCTTCCAGTAGGCTAAGAAGAGGTATTTTTGATATTTCATTAAGGTTAGAACGCATGTATTTGGCGAACTGCTTCGTTGTGGGCTGCGATACCTCCTTCGCTGTATCGTTTTAATACAGCTCAGTTCGTTTCTCGCCCACGCCTCGCATTTCATCCAAATACATGCGTCCAAGATGCGTGATATCTTTAGCCCTGTAGGCTTAGAAGTACAAGCCCTACAAAGAGTACGATAAGAACAATCGTGACGATAAAGAGCACTTTTTCCATCCCTCTACGAGTATAATAAAGGGATCCTTCTCCACCAAAAGCAGAGCCAAGGCCCATGCCTCTTGGTTGAAGGAGAATTGCCGCAATAATGAGTACGGCGACTACTACTTGAGCTATTTTAAGCCATTCCATAAGTTATTTGGTATCATCGCTTGATAACACAGGAAGATGTAGTACGAAGTTGATCGTACTAAAGAGGATGGTTGCGTATAGTAACGCAAGAAGTCCCTCTATCTGTACCCCAAGAGGGATCTGTGTAAATATCCATAAGAGTAACATATTGATGACGATTGTAAAGAGTCCGAGAGAGAGAAGGATGAAGGGGAAGAGGACTAATTTTAGGATTGGTTTAAGGAAATAGTTGATGAGGGTGAGGATAAAGGCCCCCTCAATAAGGAGAAGAGCATCTCCTTGAAATGAAAAACCGGGCACAAAATGTCGAGCAATAAGGATTCCGAACATGTTTGCCAGGAGATTAAGTAAGAGATTTTTCATAATTATGCTTTGAATTATATAGTCCCTGAGCTTGTCGAAGGGTTACCTATCGGTAGGAGAATCCAGAATCAGAACCTACACAACCCCCACACGTATTCACTCCTGAACTTCGCGTGAGGCACAAAAGGATAGGGTGTCCGCGTAAAACTGTTAACTCGTTTGATTACACCATCGAACTCAAACAGAACAGTTTTACGACACCCTATCTCTTTCGTACACCTCACGCTCTCGTTATGTCGTTCATACGCGTGCGGGTTTTGTGTTTTTTCATTTGTCATTCTCGCGCTGTGCCCCTCCGTAG
>JACRHX010000009.1 GCA_016211955.1 Parcubacteria group bacterium
AAGGTAATACACGAGGAGTAAATGATGGAGACATACGGGTAGGAAAAGACGATCTCATGCAAAGTGCCAAAGAACTTCTTTTGACTGAATTTACTGAAAAATCAAAAGGATATGTTTTAATGGAGGGGGCTATTATCTATAAAGTTACAAATGTTTCTCCTCATTATAAAACAGGGGAGGCGACATCCTTATTTCAACTTACGGGTACGGTTGAACTACGCGCCATAGGGTTTAAGGAAGAAGATGTAAAATTACTCGCTAAAAAATTACTCGAAACACAGCCCGACGCAAAAGACTTTATTGATCTTTCTGTTTCCTATGGTACTCTGCGTGTAAATGACAACGGTACTCTCGCTGCTTTTTCTTATGAAGCAACATCTGCAATGCGCGAAAAAATAAATACCGAAGAGCTAAAAACACGCATTGTGGGGAAAAAGATGAGTGAAATAAGAGGAGTTCTTGCAAAATACGACTCTATAGCAAACGCGAAGGTATCTTTATGGCCCTTCTGGGTAACAAGTGTTCCCCGCAATAAAGACAAAATACAGGTCACTATTGACTAATTGAGTGGATTTGATTACTATATCTAGGAAGCTCGGCTAAGGCTTTTTCTTTTTACAAAGCCAATGCCCCGTTTTTTCGTCCATATTTTATGCAAAAAAAGACAGTTGGTGGCATCGTAGAGGAGGCTCTGCCTGCTGGCACATTTCGTGTCCGTTTAAATGCCAATTCAGTCATTCTCGCCCACCTCTCTGGTAAGATGAGAATTTATTATATTAAAGTAATTCCTGGTGATTATGTGACGGTAGAATTAAGCCCTTACGACGAAACAAAGGGAAGAATCATAAAACGCAGATAAATACGAAGTATTTAGTTCTTAGGACTTAGAACGATTACGTTTTACTAAGCACTAAGCACTAAGCACTAATACACATGCATGTACGCGCATCAGTAAAAAAAGTGTGTCAAAAATGTAAGCTCGTGCGAAGAAAGGGTCGCCTTCGTGTTACCTGCGCCATTCCAAAACATAAACAACGACAAGGATAAAAATAACTTTAGTGCCTAGTACTTAGGACTTAGAAATTAGTAGGTTATCGTAACCTACGACTAAGCACTAAGCACTAAGCACTAAGCACTAAAAACATGGCACGTATTAGCGGAGTTAATCTTCCAGAACAAAAAAATATAGAAACTGCACTTACTTATGTGTATGGTATTGGATCACATCTTTCCAAAAAAATTCTTGATAAGGCGGGTGTTGAACCAAGAAAGAAGGTGAAAGACCTCGATGCCAAAGAAATAAAATCCCTCCAGGATGTTATAGAAAGTAAATATAAAACAGAAAACGATTTAAGAAGAGAGGTGAAAACAAACATAAAGCGCCTTAAGGACATTGGGGCATACCGAGGAGTACGTCACTCAAAGCATCTTCCTACACGAGGACAAAGAACGAAGACAAATTCAAGAACGGTGCGAGGAAATGTGCGTAAGACCGTCGGAAGTGGTCGCAGAAAAGTTGATCTCAAGTAATAAAGTTTGTTAGGGTTTAGGGGTTAGCATGTTAGGAACGTCCTAAAAAACTAACACCTAAAAAACTAACACCTAATACACATGGGTAAAAAACGTGTTATAGAAGAAACAGGAGACCAAGCACTCAAAGCGAGTAGCGCTCTTGAAGATAAAATTAAAGACGGTGCAAGCAAGGGTTCAAGTAAACTACTCGAGCGTGGAAAGGCATATATCAATGCCACGTATAATAACACCGTGATCTCAATTACAGATATGCATGGTAATGTGCTCGCGTGGAATTCCGCAGGAGCGCTTGGATTTAAGGGTCCGAAGAAAGCAACACCATTCGCAGCTGCAAAAGTAGTTGAATCAGTAAGCGAAAAAATAGCGAAGTCTGGTCCAACAAAAATAGATGTTATCGTGAAAGGTGTTGGTGGAGGAAGAGATTCCGCAATCCGTGCCTTTGCAGGAAGAGGATTTGAAATAGATTCTATTATCGATATGACTCCTATCCCACACAACGGTCCACGTCCTCCAAAAGTGCGAAGAGTCTAACCGTTTCTAATAAGCTAAAAACTAAAAAGCTAATTGCTCGTATATGATTGGTCCTAAATGTAAAAAATGTAGAGCAGCAGGAGAAAAACTCTTTATGAAAGGGGAGCGTTGTCTTTCTCCAAAATGTGGAGCAGTGCGACGCCCTTATCGACCTGGTGTTCATGGTCCAAGCAAAAAACGAAGAAATGTAACCGAATTTGGAAAACAACTTCTTGAAAAACAAAAATTAAAGTGGAGTTACGGACTACGAGAACAGCAGTTCAAAAAATACTTCAAAGAAGCTCTTGCAGCAAAAGGTGTTACCATTAATCGCCTCGTCCAAACATTAGAGAGGAGACTTGATAACGTAGTTTTCCGCCTTGGTTTTGTTCCTTCACGAAGTATGGGGCGGGCATTAGTACGTCATGGGCACTTTCTCGTAAATGGAAGAAAGGTTACTATTCCTTCTTTTGCGGTTAAACCGGGAGATATCGTTTCCATCCGTGAAGGCTCAAAGGATAAGGGAGATTTTAAGGATATGGGGATGAAAATGACACACCATGAATCTCCAGCGTGGCTTTCTATGAACAAGGAGTCTCTTGAGGCAAAAATAACAACACTTCCAGAATTACAAGACGTAAGTATTCCATTCAATATCAATCTAATCGTCGAATTTTATTCTCGTTAAATAATCTAGTTTGTTAGGGGTTAGCATGTTAGGAACGTCCTAAAAAACTAACACCTAAAAAATCATGAACATTCCTCTTCCTCAAGAACCAATTTTTGAAGATCAAAAAAATAACGTCGGCATTTTTAAGATAGAAGGTCTCTATTCTGGTTATGGTATTACGTTAGGAAACGCGCTGCGACGAGTTCTTCTTTCTTCTTTAGAAGGTGCAGCAGTTACGTCGTTTAAAATAGAAGGAGTCGATCATGAATTTACAACAATACCAGGTGTTCTTGAAGACGTTATTCAAATAATGCTTAACCTTAAAAAATTGAGAGTTAAGATTCTTAGCGATGGTCCGGAGACTCTTTTTATACGCGTAAAAGGAGAAAAAAAAATAACAGGACGCGACATTGAAAAGAATGCAAATGTAGAAATTATCAACAAAGATCTCGTACTCATGACAGTCACCGATAAAAAAGCCTCATTGGTTATGGAAATTACCGTAGCACATGGTCTTGGTTATCAAACATCAGATAAGATTCAAACAGAAAAACTTTCTATTGGCACCATCGCCGTAGACGCAATCTTTACACCAGTCAGAAGTGTTCAAGATTCAGTGGAAAAAATGCGTGTAGGAGAACGCACTGACTATGATCGTCTCGTTCTAAAGGTTGAGACAGATGGAAGCATTTCTCCTCAAGATGCATTTTCTGAAGCAGTAACAATTCTTATCAATCAATTCAAAGCACTTAACGTTGGAACGTCAGAAAATGAAAAAGAGACAGAGGATGTAACAGAAGAAGAGAGCGAGGAAAAACCTAAAAAAGCAAAAAAGGCAAAAAAGTAAACGAAGTTTTGGTTTGTTAGGGATTAGTAAGTTAGGAACGTCCTAATAAGCTAACGTCCTAATAAGCTAACGTCCTAATGTATGAAACACGTTAACAAGGTACGAAAATTTAGCAGAAAAACCTCCGAACGCAAAGCGTTTATTAAAAGCTTGAATCACAATCTCGTTATGCACGGTAAGATGGAAACAACCCTCACTCGCGCAAAAGCCATTAAAAGCACGGTAGAAAAACTTGTCACCGTTGCGAAGAAACAAAACGTTGCCTCTCTACGTCTTTTAATGCGTCGTCTTCCAAAAGTATCTTCAAAAAAACTTTTTCATGAAATCGCCCCAAAATACAAAGAACGCGCTGGTGGATATACCCGTATTATTAAAGGAAAGAGTCGCATAGCCGATGGAACAACAATGGCTATAATTGAATTTGTCTAAAGATATGCCTACTACTACCAAACCACAAATAATCGAAATGGATGTACAAGAAAAGATGCTTGGCCGTGTTGCCTCAGAAATAGCGTCTCTTTTGCAAGACAAGAATAGCCCATTCTACGAACCACGACTTGGAGGAAACAATGTGGTAAGGGTGTTAAATGTACAAAAAATAAAATTGAGTGGTAGAAAAATGGAACAAAAAATCTATTACAAACACACCCGGTATCCAGGTCATCTTAAGCAGCTCAGTGCCGAAAAGGTATTTGAAAAAGACCCCACACGTCTCCTAAAAACAGCCGTTTATCGAATGCTTCCTAAGAATAAGCTACGCGCCAAAAGAATTAAACGACTTATTTTTATTTAAACAGGTACCTAGTTCTTAGGACCTAGGGCTTAGAACGATTACGTTTTACCAAATCCTAACTACTAAGCACTAAGTCCTAAGCACTAATCTATGCCTACTGCTACTAAAGTTAAAAAGACAACTGTAAAAAAAGAGTCTGCCACAAAGACGGAAGATACCGAAAAATATTTTTATGGTTTTGGGAGAAGAAAGACAGCTATCGCACAAGTACGCCTTTATCCGAAAAGAAAAGATATTGTGATAAATGGTAAGGAATTTCATCTCTACTTTCCAGTAAAACGTACACAACTCACCATAGAAGCGCCTTTCAAAAAAATGAAGATTGCTGAATATTTCGGAGGAGATGTAAAAGTTCTTGGTGGGGGAGTCACGGCACAAGCAGAAGCGATACGTCTCGGTATCAGTAAAGCACTCCTTGCCTTTAACGGAGAGTTCAAACGAAGACTTAAGCGTGCAGGATATCTCACCCGAGATCCTCGCATGGTGGAACGCAAAAAATACGGTCTCAAGAAAGCAAGAAAAGCGCCACAATGGGGAAAGCGATAAACGTGTATTGAGTATCTAGTATTTTGTATCTGGTATAGCCTTCCCTCCGGAGGACTATTAATTTTGTCATTCTGAGGCATCAGACGAAGAATCTCTCGTTTTCAGAATTAGCAAAAATAAAGAGATCCTTCGTTGCACTCAGGATGACATGTTATTTTTAATGTTTAAACACATCCACCGTAGACGGATTAATACTAGCTACTAGATACAAGATACTAAATACAAAAACCCCTACACCGGGCAAAACTCCTTAACATAAACAAAGGCTGTGTTATTATCATAGTATGAAATTCATCGTACAAGGAGGTAAAAAACTTAAAGGGGAAATTACCCTTGGTGGTGCGAAAAATGCCGCGACCAAGATGCTTGTCGCCTCCCTCCTTACAAGTGAGCCAATGGTACTTCGTAATACCCCAAATATAGGGGATGTCGCGATCACCCAAGAGCTCTGTGAGCTCGTAGGAAGCTCTATAACGAGGAATAAAAATATAGTCACTATTCACACCCCTGAAATCAAAAACACACGTGTTATCTCCTTGAGTCGTAAAAACAGAATTCCTGTGCTTGCGCTCGGGCCCCTCCTCGCTCGTACCGGAGAGGCAGAAATCCCACTCCTCGGAGGAGATAAAATAGGCCCAAGACCAATAGACATGCACCTTGAGGCGCTCAAAGAAATGGGGGCAACTATCGAAAAACGAGAATCTTCGTACTATGCGCACGCAAAAAATGGCTTAAGGGGGGTAAAGATACAACTGCGCTATCCAAGCGTTGGCGCAACAGAGAACACCATTCTTGCCGCAACGCTCGCAAGAGGAAGAACCGTCATAGAAAACGCAGCAACCGAACCAGAGATTATCGATCTCATAAAAATGCTTCAAAATATGGGAGCAATTATTGAGCTTGGCGCAAATAGGGCGATCTACATAGATGGCGTAAAAACTCTTCGCGGTGTCGAACACACCATTCTACCAGACCGTAACGAAGCGGCTTCTTTTGCATGTCTCGCTGTCGCCTCTCGCGGAGACGTGTTTGTACGCAACGCGCAACAGGATCACCTCATCACCTTCTTAAACGCCCTGCGAAAGGTGGGGGGCGAGTACAAGGTAGAAAATACAGGAATTCGCTTTTGGAAAGAAAAAAACCTTCAAAGTATCGAGCTTGAGACAGACACTCACCCCGGCTTTATGACCGATTGGCAACAGCCTTTTGCTCTTCTCCTCACACAAGCAAAAGGAAGCTCCATCCTTCATGAAACAGTATACGAAGACAGGTTTGGACACGTGGCCGACTTAAACGCAATGGGAGCCGACATACGTGTCTTTTCAAAATGTCTGGGAGAAATTAATTGTCGATTCAATGGCAAAAATCATGGACACAGCATTTTGGTAAATGGGCCAACAGCGCTCAGGGGCACAACACTTACCATAAAAGATCTCCGTGCGGGCATGGCGCATCTCATAGCCACCCTTATCGCAGACGGCGAATCAACGATCGAAAACATAGAAGAACTCGACAGGGGATATGAAAACATTGATACTCGCCTCCAAAATCTAGGGGCAGATATCACCCGTAGTATCTAACCTTCCTTGTCATTCCCGCGAAGGCGGGAATCCAGCAGTCGTGTCATTCTAAGACATCATTAGAAATTTAACCTGTGTATTCCTTCCCCACATTAATTCTTGTATACTATTAGATATGGCATTTGATTTTGTCTTATTCAACAACACCCCTGTACGCATTATTATTATTCTTGCTGTTTTTTGGTTCTTGAAATCTATGGTACGCCCCATCGCACGCCAACTCATTCATATTAGTAAATCAAAACCAAAACTCATTCAAGAAAAACGAATCAAAACGACAGTCGGTTTCATCAACAGTATTGCGAGCATCATTCTCTGGCTCATAACGCTTATCACCATACTCGCCCAATTTAATGTCGACATTAAGACCCTTCTCGCTGGAGCCGGTGTTTTTGGTGTTGCATTTGGATTAGCGTTTCAATCAACCATCAAAAATTTCATCACAAGTTTTGGCTTATTTTGGGGTGGCTACTACGAGGTAGGAGACACCGTCACAATTGCCGCCGTCAAAGGAGTGGTCCAGGAAATAAATCTCAAAAACACCATTCTCGAAGACGAAGGAGGCATCATCCACTACGTCCCTAACAGCGAAATAAAAGTCATCACTAACCACTCAAAGAAATAACTCACCTGTCATCCTGAGGCATCAGCCGAAGGATCTCGCAATTTCAGTACTAATCTGAAAACGAGAGATTCTTCATTGTTATTCAGAATGACGAAAAAAATTCATGACGGCCAAACAAAAAAAAATAATTTTATACTCCGGAATAATTTTTGTATGTATGGTTATGTTATATACAACCACGCACGCAGCAGGAATTTTCGATAATCCTGACGTAGACCCATTACAGGGAAAGGACCTGCCTGATATTATAAACAATATTAATACCTTCATAAGAGACCTCGGGCTTGCCCTCGTTGTTATTTTTATTATCTATGGAGGTATTCAACTCATGACCTCAGGAGGCACTCCTGCAAAAATACAAGCAGGTCAAAATACGCTTCTCTATAGTGCAATCGGCCTCGGTGTTATTCTCCTAGCCCAAGGCCTCATCTATGCAGTTCTAGAAACTTTGAAAGTTAAGCCAGAAAATATGCCAAACCTAACACAGCAGGATCAAAATACAAACGATGATATAAAAGGAAATTTTGATGATACGCAATCTGTGGTAACAGACAATCCGGATGATACTAAGCAAGAAAATGCTATCCAAACAGTAGACGATGAAGCATCAGCTGCTTTTGCAAGAAGTGGCGGAACCGGAACAGGAACACCAATTGTTGGCACTACGGACACCCAACAACTCACGGAAAGCATGAATTGCGATACAGCAAAAACAAGTGCACGACTCGATACTTTGTTTACAAAGTGTCTCAAGGAATATGGTACTGGTCTAAAAATAGCTAGTAAAGCAACAAGTTTAATAGGAACAGAAACTCAAGCAGTCTCTTCATTGGGTGAGACAGGGGCTGCCCCAGGAGTGCGCTGTGCCCTTTTTACTGGTATAGCTGTCAATTCTGTGGTTCCAGGGGCAAAACTTACTCAATTAGCCCCCGAAAACTGGGCAAATCTTGCAGGAAAAAGATATGTCCCTTAACCAGGAGAATCAACCTCAAGTTTTGTATCAAAACTAACACCAGGAGCACAATTATTCTTTACCAATAACAGTACAGATAAAATAACGGGGGGGCTAGTAGGGCGTGGGGATAGTTATTCTGATGATGGAAACTTGAGACGAAAAGATGGTTCAGCTTATTATCAACAAGGGGATCATGTTCCGCTTCATGTGGCAATTTATCAACCTTTTGTTACGATAACAGCTCAACAAGTTCAAGCTATCCGTACTAAATATCCTGATGGGAAAAATATCACCTTTCCACCAAAGAATAGTGATGGTACATATACAATAAGAAATGCAATGATACACAACCAATCGGGTATAGTTGTGGTGGAATCTATATCGAACTACCAACAACGAAAAAAAATAGCAGCGGATAAAAATAATGTACAAAATGCAGGTGATTTTATGGGTGCAAAAATATACTAGACTGAATTAAAAATTCCTATCTTAGTTAAATGATTAAAAAGATTTCTTTTTTTATTTTCCCCCTCCTTTTCCTTTTTTTATTTTCCCCTCTCACCACCTCCGCAGCGGGTCTCGTTTCTTGTACCGAACTCACCTGTAGTCTTTGCGATCTTCTCGTTTTAGTAAATACTATTTACCTCTGGATACTAGGAATCAGTGCCTTACTTGCTTCTGGACTCATTACCTTTGCGGGAATACAAATGATTGTAAATAGCGCAAATCCAGGAAAATCTATTCAGGCGCGTGGGTTACTTATCCAAACCCTTATTGCGCTCGCTATTGTTTTTGGATCGTGGTTGATTGTAAGCGAAGTATTACGAGCGGTTACGGGGGCACCAAGAGAGGATTTCTTTACGTTTAGTTGTAAATCACAGGCTCCGAAGTTTGCTGATAATCCGATTAAGGATGTGGGGGTGCGCTCGAGGCAGGACAATAGCGAAAGTGTAACCAATGAAGGACCAGAAACACCTGGTGATGCAACGGTAGGATCTGGCGGGACAGCAGATGGAAAAACGATAGCTCAAAAGGCCATAGAAGTTAAAAACAAATTACCAGGCGATCTTGACTGCAGTGCATATGCTCAATACGTACTTAAGCAGGTCGGAATCAATGCTCCGAGAACGGCAGATTGGCAGGCTGGAAATCCTGAAGCATACAAAGGAGGAAAAATGACACCTATTCTTGGAGCTGGTCCAAACAATACAATAGGACCCGCAAATAATGGAACCCCTTACTCCACAGATTCATCAAAAGGAAAGGGCACCAAACTTGATATGAGTAAACTTCAACCAGGCGATCTTGTTTTTTTTGGTCACACCACTCGTACTACAACTGCAGATAATACCGGAAGTAATGGCATAACTCATGTAGGTATCTATATAGGGAATGGTCAAATGATTCATGACGCCGCAGGAAGAGGTACTAAAACAGTACCCTTAAATACGGACTACTGGCGTGAAAAATTCTATGGCGCAGTAAGAGTCTCTGAACAGTAATTTTGTGAAAAATAAATACTTAGTTTTTTTACTTGTTCTGTCGTCAATACCACTTTCTACATCAGCCCAGGGGCTTATTCCTTGTAGTGGTCCAAATTGTAGCCTTTGTGATCTTTTTGTCCTTGTTAATAACATTTTTCTATTTCTCGTGCAGTGGAGTCCGATTCTTGCTTTTTTCATTATCGGATATGCCGGTATTTTGATGATCACCTTTGGATCAAACTCCAGTAAGGTAAATCAAGCCCGGGGGATGATATGGACAACTCTCCAACGACTCATTATTATTTATTGCTCTTTTCTCATAGTAAACGTCGTGATTCATTTTGTTGTGGGCGAAAACAAACTTGCCGGAACATGGTATAAATTTTCCTGTAAATCTACGGCCGCCCAATTTGCTAATACTGAAATTAAGAATGTGCAAATACATTCAAAAGATGATGGAAGAGGGGGTATTGTAGGCGGAGGAGGTGCCGGAACAGAATATTTAGGAGGTGGGTCGCCCGGCGGAGGAAACAACGATGCGGTAGCAAATGAGGCACTAAAACAGGTTGGACGAAGTAGTTACAAATATAATAGCGATGCGGGCAACGCTTGTGCGAGTGTTGTGAGTACCGTACTTATCAACCAAGGAGTAATGCAAAAAAGTGAATTTCAAGCTGGCGTAGGAGGACTTGCAACGAAACTTTATGCACAAAAAGGATATACAACTATTATTACTGATCCATCACAACTACGCCCAGGGGACATTGTATTTGTAAACCCACACAGTCTAGATGGGAAGACAAATAGTCTATACCCCAACAAGGATTTACAAAACCTACTCAAAAAGAGAGGTGTTGAGCCATGGCACGTGGGCATATGGACAAATACGGGTCTCGTTAATAACAGTACCAGCCAGCTTAAGGTAGCAAAATGGAGTGGCGTTAAGCCCCTAGGACAAGGTGGGTTTGAGCAAATGGCTTTTGCTCTTAGAAAACAATGATATTCAATGCTCTAGTTTAAGGTCTTCTTCTTTAATGATTAAGAAAATTTCCAGACACTGGTTTCTTTCCTTCGATTTGGATGGTATCTAAAATAAGTTTTTCGTTTTCTACATGAGCTTTGAGAACCTTAATACGCTTTCCGTCTTTTATAAAATATGTTCCTGGTTCGGGATTTAGAGCACGTACCTGACAATCTAGTTCTTCGGCTATTTTATTAAAATCCAATAATCCATCTTCGCCTTTATATATTCGTGTGTATGTTGCTTGGGAATCATCCTGCGGCTCTTGGTTTATTTCACCATTCATCCACTTGGGTATAGTTTCAATAAGCAACCCGGCTCCCAATATGGCTAATTCTTTAGATAATTCTCCATAATTTTGATTTTTAATATTTGATTTTTCATTTTTCAAGATTGCACCGTGATCCATTTTCTCATCCATCAACATTATAGTTACTCCCGTCTCTTGATCACCGTTCAGGATTGCTGTTTGAATAGGCGTAGGGCCTCGATATTTAGGGAGAAGTGATGGGTGCACATTAATACTCCCATGTTTTGGAATTTCAAGAATTGATTTTGGAATAAGTTTGCCGTAAGCAGCGACAATAAAAAGATCAGGTTGTAGTGCTGCAAGCTGTTCCCTTATCTCACTTAACTTTTCCGGTTGGAATATCAAACTATTGAGATTCAATCTCAATAGTTGTTGTTTTATAGGTGGGGGAGTAATAGTATGTTTTCTCCCTACTGGCCTGTCGGGATTGGTGACGATAGCACTTGGAACATAGCCAGCCTCGATAAGACGCTCGAGGATGGTGACTGCAAAATCAGGAGTCCCAAAAAAAATATACTTCATGCTATGACAGATGTTCTGGTTCAATTCGATACGTATTCTTCGCACGATCGATAAATAGCTTGCCATTTAAGTGGTCCATTTCGTGTTGAAAGATGCGCGCTAGGAGCCCCACCGCCTTAATTTTTACAAGTTTTCCACGCATATCCGTTCCCTCTATGGTTACTCTTGCTGCCCGCTTCACAGGCCCGTACACCATAGGGACACTCAGACACCCTTCTTCTGCCTCCTCTTCCTCTGCTGAGCTTTTTATAATTTCTGGATTAATGAGAGTATAAAATTTCCCGGCATGAATCGCAACGAACACCTTGCATTCCTCACCAATCTGATTTGCAGCAAGTCCAATACCATTTGCGGCAATCATTGTTTTTTTCATATCACTGATAAAACCACGCGTAATGGCGCGCGGATCAGAAACTTCTTTCGTCTTTTTTCTCAAAAAAGCTTCGGATTCTTTTGTAGCAATAGTAACAATAGTAAGCATATGAGGTTTTTACTTTTTTACCATAAAATACTAGAGTATGGAAGATGCGCCAATATTTACAGTAAACCCGCGTGGTACAAGTGACAAAAGACGATTTCGCGTACGTAGATCCTCGTCGGTAATTTCTGTAAGACCCTTTTTGAGGCGCACAAGAATGTGGTAATAAAAACGACGATTTATTTTGCTTATAAACGCGGGAGAGGGGTCAGAAACCTCAAGCAGTGCCTCAAAATGATTACTTACAATAAACTCCCGCATTCGCGCAGTAAGAGTAGACATGGTACTTTCGATACTTTCCTTGCTACTGTGTGCATAGATGATTTTAGTAAGCTCTACGAATGGGGGGTATCCATATCGTTCTCTCGCCCCGCTCTCTCGTTCAAAAAATTTCTCCGGTGTATTAATATATCCAAAGATGGGGCGTGTACTGTCGCGAGTACAGATATAAACATGTTTTGAAGAAGATCCAAGCGTACGTATCATACGAAATACACGCTCTTCGCTTCCAAAATCAGGAATATTAAGCATACGATCTGTATCAATAATAAGCGAAGCATCAAGCTGAGGAAGGGAATGTTTAAAAACAAGCTCTGTGGCAACAAGAACACCCCGTGACGACTCAACAAATTGTTTAAGTATCGCCTCTTCTTTTTTAGAGGTTTTAGCTGTGTCAGAGTCAAACGCAAAAAATGTATGACTAGGAAGTATCCACCTAAACGCCTCTGTGACTTTTTCTGTTCCTACACCAGAAAAACCAGTTAAAAAACCGTGACATTCCGGACAAATATCTTGAGGATTTTTTTCTACATAGCGACAGTGGTGGCAAATGAGACGCTTTGCACGAGATGCATCGTTTTCGTGGGAAACAAGCCCCACAGAACACTTTGGACAACGATACATATACCCACACGAAACACAAAGTACGAAAGGGGTATATCCACACCGATTTACGAGAATAATAATTTTATTACATTGTTGTAATTCTTGTTGTGGTAAGTTCTGTATTAGCCGAGAAAATAGGTCTCGTTGCATCCTCCTCGTAGGATCTTTTTTATCCTCGATGAGTGAGTATTCTATTTGCCTAGCTACAATCTTGCTGGTGGTATGATACATCATATCACCCAAAGAAGAAGTATGGATTTTAGCAAGTTCTTGAACGAGAATATGTGTCTCAAAAAACGGAGAAGATATGTTTTTATATAAACCGTTATCTGCATCATAAATCTCAATAGAGGAGAGGCTGTGCCATGGCAGAAAAAGCGCTGAGGATAATCCAATCACCGTTACAGGATCTCCACTCAAGATTCTTATCCAGGTCTCTCGCTGCTCTTTTGCTGGCAAAGACTTCTTATAAATAATAGTCTCCTGATCACCAAGCTCTGTGACAACATGATTAATAAACGCCTCTGTGGGAACAAGGATAAGCCGCTGAGAAAGGGTGCCTTCAAAACGTTTTGGGATAGGAACGCTAGGGAAATGAAGGAATGTTTTCGTGGGAGAGGGGAGAGCATATTTGAGAACAAGAGGAAGAACAATGTTATAACGCAACGCTACACGTTCAAAAAAAAGCTTTTGTCGTGGGCTAATGATAGGCGCCTCGCTTATCACGCCCATTATGGGTTGCAGGGCGTATCCGGCATGTTTTACCGAAAGCTTGGTCTCTTTTATAGGTGTTGAAGAGACCACAAATGCTATAACAGCTTTTCCGCGAAGAGGGACGGTAATTAAGTTACCCCGCGCAAGAGGTTGTTTAGAATAATACGTAAGAACAGGGTCTGGGATAGACTCTAAAACAAGAGCTTTAATAATATACATGGTAGAATTTGCATATTTGGCGATTTCTTCGTCAGAAACTGCGGTACTCAACGCAGTACTATCTTCGTACGGCTTTTTCCGTTCCTCATTTCTTCCTTGAACTGCATTCAAATATGCAAATTCTAAATTCAACAATTCGATAAATTGACACGAAGAACGAAAAACTTGATACTTATAAGATACCATATGAAAAATATATCTAAACTTCTGATCTTCATCAAAGGGGCTGGAATAGCGATAAAAATCCTAGTTTTTATTATATCGTTTCTCCTTGTGGGCATAGGGAGTTTTTATGTAGGAAGAATTTCGGCGACGATACTTCCCCCTCAAATTATAATCCCGGCACACGTCACCTCACCAACCAAACCAAATCTTGATTTTGGTATTTTTTGGGAGACATGGAATACCGCACAAGATCTTTATATTTCAAAGGCAAAGATAGATGAGAAAAACATGGTATATGGAGCAACTAAGGGGATGGTAAAATCTCTTGGTGATCCTTACACAGAATTCTTTACTCCGGAAGAAAATAAAACATTCTCTCAAGAAGTTGGAGGGGCTTTTGGGGGTATCGGCGCAGAAATAGGTTTTA
The DNA here is from genome assembly GCA_016211955.1 of Parcubacteria group bacterium. GTDB lineage: Bacteria > Patescibacteriota > Minisyncoccia > UBA6257 > JACRHW01 > JACRHW01. Next base: position 14,285 of record JACRHX010000009.1, read on the forward strand.
AAAATGGAGATCTTACTATTGTTGCACCACTCAAAGGAAACCCCGCAGAAGCAGTTGGGCTTCACGCAGGAGATAAAATACTCAAAATCGATGATAAGATAGTTACCAAAGACATGTCTCTCGATGAAGCCATTCGTATTATCCGAGGTCCCATAGATACAAAAGTAAAACTCCTCATACTTAGAAAAGACGTACAGGCTCCAAAAGAATTTGAGATAACAAGGAAAGAAATCGTAATTCCTACTGCTGAACTTGATATGCTCGAAGGGGGTGTGGCACATATAAAACTTTACAACTTCAACGCACGAGCAGCATCAAAATTTTACAGCCTCCTCTACGAATCTCTCCTGGGCGGTGCCAAAGGATACATCATCGACGTACGCAATAACCCAGGCGGTTTCCTCGAGGTGGGGATAAACATCGCAAGCCACTTTATCGAACCAGGACAAGTTGTAGTGAAAGAAGAAAACTACAAAGGACAAGTTCAACTCCACCGTTCAAACATTAATGGGAGCGCGGTGTTACGGCAATTTCCTGTGATCCTTCTCGCAAACGAAGGGTCCGCATCGGCTTCCGAAATTCTTATCGGTGCATTACGAGATAATAGGGGGATAAAACTGGTGGGTAAAAAGACCTTTGGAAAGGGAACGGTGCAAGAATTAAGAACACTAAGCGATGGGTCCTCTCTCAAGGTAACAATTGCAAGGTGGCTGACACCAAAAGGAATATCGCTTGCGAACGGTGGTCTCATTCCTGATTATGAGGTAGCTTTTACCGAAGAAGATGCCGAAAATAAACGCGATCCGCAACTCAAAAAAGCCATCGAAATCCTTAAAGAGCAGATAAAATAATGGACATCCCCACACTAAAACTGGTCGCTCTTGTTGTTTTTCTCCTCTCAACTCTTTTTGTATTCATACTGAGCATTATTCTTAATTATCACTGGACGAACTACAGCATCGACACAGCATCTCTTAAAAAAATACGATTTGTTTACCTACTTATTACAAGTATTTTGTTTTTCCTCACCATTGCTTTATTTCTCAACACACTTACTTCATGATTCAACCCTACGAAAACGAAACTATTACAAAAACGGTACGACGTCACTGGTTTGTTGTCGCTATTGATATTTTTATGTTCCTTGTCTTTGCATTGGTTCCCCTCATTGGAATTACCATGTTTTTAAATAATGTGACGGTGGGAAAAGACACATCAAGTTACAATGCTTTTATTGCCTTCTTTTACCTCGTGTGGCTTGAATTTGCATGGATCATGTTTACGATTGCGTGGACGACAAACTACTACCTTGACGTAGTCCTCATCACAAATCGTCGTCTTCTAAAGATAGATTATCGTAGATGTGCCTAATCCAAATTCAATTAAAAATATCATCTTTGAACATCACGACGTGGCGCCACAAAATGAACCACCCAAAAAACCAACACAATGAAACTTATTTTTCTTAAAGATGTATCTGGAGTAGGAAAGAGGGGGGAGATTAAAGAATGCAAAGAAGGTTATGCAAAAAATTTTCTTCTTCCTAGCGGGCTCGCAAGATTAGCTACCAGCGAGGCGCTCTCTTCATTGGTGCAACAGAAAGAAGCTCAAGAATTACGCAGAAAAAAGGAACATGCAATCCAAATCGAACTCGCGCAACAACTAAAAAACATGGAGCTTGTTTTTACACTTAAAACATCAAAAGAAAGCGCGTTCGGATCAATCACAAAAAACGATATTCTTCTTAGGCTTGAAGAAGGGGGGATTGAGCTTTCAAAAGACGCGCTCGAGCTCGATCGCCCCATAAAAAAAACAGGGGTAGTTGAAATCCCTGTTTCCCTAAAAGACAACCTCCGCTCAACACTAAAAATAAGGGTCGAGAGCTCTTCTTAGATTACGTTAATTACTGTAATCTTTTTACGTGATCCATCAAATGCGGTTTTTTGACGTGACGAAAACTTGACGCTTCCAGGAACGATAGCATAAAGTGTATCGTCACCTCCACGTCGAACATTTTTACCTGGGTGCCACTTTGTACCTCTTTGACGTATCAAAATAGTTCCTGCTTTTACGGGCTGTCCATCGAATTTTTTTACTCCTAAACGTTTTGAGCGTGAATCTCTGCCCAACTTGGTAGAGCCGCCCGCTTTGGTATGTGCCATATGTTAGTAATTAGCTTTTAGTATGTTAGGCTATTAGGATATCAAGTTAGAAATTGAAAGTTCCGATCTGCTAATACCCTAAAACCTAACCCCTAATAAGCTTGTAGATTATGACAAATTTCATCAAAAAAGTCAAAACCTTCTACGAAGAGCACAGAACGCTCATTATTTTCGGATTTCTCATCTTCCTTAGCACAACCATCGCCTTTGGTTTTGGCGTCATAGTAGGGGAAGAGCTAGTAGCAAAAACACCCCTCATTTACTCAACTCCCCTAAAAAAATAAAAAACGACGGGGGAGTCGTTTGTGTTTTTTATCTATTATTTCCTAGTCTAATATGTGCGATGAGCACAACATTAAAATTCTTTGACTCAAGGGGGTTATAGCGCTTGGTATCAATGTTCTTCAACACACGCTTGCGGTCGCCCCACGCCTCAAGAAGATCGTATTCATGAAGAAGTCCAAAGTATGCGTCCCACGACTCCTCAACAGAAACCTTACCGCCATGAACAAGGTTATCAACCTTATGTTCGTACTCACGAAGAACACGCAATTGTTGTTCTGGCCCCAAGTTTGGATAATCTAAAGCGCCCAAACTGCAATCAAGATCATTAATCAAATTATTTACACGATCTGGTTCTGGAAGCATAACGCACGACCTCCAAGTTGATAAAGTTCTGCATACTGTATAGCATATCCTTTTATATTATCCAATTTTCAAATTAAGCAGGGGAGCGGGCTTATTTCAAAGAAACTCCCAAGAAGATACGTCGCACAATATATGTTTTCGGACATATTAAGTAAAACAAAAGCCCCGCAATGAGGGCTGTTCAATCTACTTCTAGTAGCTCTTTAGCTTCGCACGATTCTTCGAATCACCGTATAATTAATATAATCGCTGGGATCGTAGAGATCGTATCCAATACAGTACACGTGAGTGTATTCGGATGAGATTTCGATGTCTTCAAAACTCACACCAGGCCACTTTTCCTGAATGCGATCGAGAAGATATTGAAAACTCATTTCACCAGAGATATACATCGTATTCTCGTCATCCTTTGGAGTCTGGGAATTCTCAGCCCGTCGCCTTTCAGAATCACGGATACCCACAAGAATCTGTTCGGTTGTCAAACACATTTTACTCTATGTCCTTTCTTTTTGTGTAAACCTCGCGAAAAGATTTACGTGTACATAATAACACAATGTACTTTTTTGTCAACTCAAAAATTACTTCAAAATAAATTTTTTAAATACTCAAGAAAACTAACAACTAGCTTAAAAAAGAAAATTGCTATTTGAATAACAATTTTAATAAGAGGCTTGAAGAGGGTATCAACTATTTTCTTGCCTGTATCCCCCATCATTTTTTTAACTTCAGAAAAAGATGTGTTGAGTCCTCCCCTATCTATTTTATACACATCCTTCTTTATTTCTTGTACTGCAATCGTAACGTCTTTGGATACAGAAAAATTATCTACAGCTGCAACAGAAACAAAATGAACTTGAAAAACAAATAAGAACACAGCTACTATCACGATAAGATACATTCCCAAAGGAACTTTTCTCATATTCTTATTATAGCATATCCCTTATGTACTAGTGCTAAATAAAGAGATTCTTCACTACGTTCAGGATGACAGACCGGTGCTGGATTCCCGCTTACGCCAGGAATGACAGTGAGGATGTAGCCACCCAGACCACAAGCGAGTCCTCAAGGAGGAGTCAAGTGTTATCGCTATGATAGGAGGGTTATAAGAGTCACCCCCTTGGAGACGAGTGTTGGTTTGGGTGGGGCCAATTACAGATAGTCCTTAGGATTGACGGTGACTCCCACAGGAACTAGTCCTGCTGCTGGAGGAACCGATTTAAATTTTATGCTTGGCGTCCAATATACCCCAAAATGAAGATGCGGCCCCGTTGCGTATCCGGTGTTACCAGAATAACCAATAAGATCACCTCGTTTTACCGACTGCCCAATGGAAACCAAATTATTTTGAGATAGATGTGCGTACAGTGTCGTAAGATTATTATCATGGGAAAGGAGTATGTGTTTCCCATACTGAAAACGATCAAAGCGCGAACTCCCTCTATCATTATTACTAATCGCAAACACCTTACCATCTGCAACCGCATATATAGGTGTTCCCACACTCACCCCATAATCAATCCCATTATGAAACTTTGTACGGTAGGCACGCTGAGCAAAATCGGTTGCACCATATCCCTGTGTTAAAACACCCCCCCTTATGGGACTTATAAAAGTACCGCGTCGTGGCGAGAGTAAAGAATTATCAAATGAAGCACGTAACTGACGTTCTAAGTCATCTATTTCTTTTCCAATTTTTTCTTGCTTCTGCTCAAGCGTACTTAACTGTTTTTGATAAATCGCCTCTGTATTTTTTGTCTGCCTAAGAAGACTATCCTTCATCTCTTTTTCTTCCGCCACAATGCTCTTTTTTGCTTGTAATCGCCCCTGCTCTGTTGCTTTTTGTTCTTTCTTATCTTGCGTTTCACCAAGAGTACCATCAAGTTCACCCTGTAGCTGTTTCAAATCGTCTACCGCGGCATAAAGCGATGTATTTATAGCAGAGAGGCTTTCAACATCAGCAAGGCTCTCGGAGAGACTCTTGGTACGTAAAAGTACAAAAAGGGGTGGCTCTCTGTCACTTCCATGCATATCTCGTAATACTGCACCAAGCGCCTCTTCCTTTTGCTGTATCTTTATCTTTAAGTCATTGATTTCATACTGTAGCGCACTTGCCTCTGAACTCAGTTTTTGTATTTGAATCTGACTCTCTTTTATCCCAAGATTAAGCTTCGTAATCGAAGAGGTGATACTCCCTAGTTCACGCTGGAGAGTTTTTTTTTCTGATTGTACTCCGGAGAGGTTTTCGTGAACCTCCTTAATCTGTTGGTGCACCACCTCTAGCTCCTTCGCCTTTTGCTCGATAACGCCCTTAAGGTCTGACGGTACTGCTGCATCACTATATAACCCATGAAATAATGACGTTGCCAAAACGCCCATGAGCACCGTGCGCAATAATAAGGTACCTAAACGCATGTTATTTTTGTTGTGTAAGTTTCTGGAGAGCAGACGCTATGCGCACCAAAGAATCCTCCTTTCCTAAAATATCTGCTATCTCAAAAGGTCCCGGAGAATGAGACTGTCCAGAAAGCGCGACCCTGAGAGGCCATAACACCTCTCCCCTCCCCCTCGATTCTGTAAGAGGCATTATGAGCGACTCTAGTGCGGCGCTACCCCATGTTCCATCATAGACACCAAGTATATCTGCGACATCTCTAAGATTACTAGCTACTGTCTCTGAAGACATAGTTTTCCAGACAAGGAGCTGAGGGTCATATTCTTGCATATCAAAAAAGAAACGAGCAAGATCGGTAAACTCAGAAAGTCGTTTCATACGTTCCCGTTCAAGAGATGCGATCCTGATGAGTTTTTCTTTATGTTTTGTCCACTCCTCAGGCACAAAGGAACCTAAAAATACGGCGAGTTCCTCCGGTGTTTTTTCCTTGATATAGTGAGCGTTCATCCAATTTAATTTTTCAATATCAAAAATAGCACCCGCCTTCTGAACACGCGAGATGTCAAATTGCGCAATGAGTTGATCTTGTGTTAAAAGCTCCGTGTCAGAAGCACTGGGATGCCACCCCAACAATCCAATAAAATTAAATAGTGCGTTTGGCAGATATCCAGTATTCTTATATTCGAGAATAGAAACCGCATTAAAACGCTTAGAAAGCTTTGCTCTGTTTTTATCGAGAATAAGGGGGAGGTGTGCATATTCTGGAGTTGTAAACCCAAGCGCCTTTTGTAATGCAATCTGTTTTGGTGTGTTTGAGATATGATCTTCTCCGCGAATCACATGACTAATATTCATTTCAAAATCATCAACCACCACTGCAAAATTATAAAGCGGGATGCGCAAATTTTTTGCTATTACCACATCGCCAAAAAGACTCGTATCGAACTCCACACCCCCACGAATCATATCCTGAAAAATAATACGTGTTTCAGGCATTTTGAACCGGATAACAGATAATTCGCCTTGCGTTATCCGCCGACGTGCATCCTCAGAGGAGATACTCCTACATCTTCCAGAATACTTAGGCGCAATCCCGCGTGTCATCATTTCCTGCCGCTCTATTTCAAGCTCCTCCTCTCGACAAAAACAATAATAAACATCTCCTTGCTCAAAAAGTTGGATAAGATATTTTTCATAAATATCTAAGCGTTCTGATTGTCGATATGGCCCCTCGTCCCACGTTATGCCAAGCCAAGTCAAATGCTCTAAGATGTCTTTTTCAAAAGTAGGTTTTGATCGTTCAAGGTCAGTGTCCTCGATACGCAACACAAACGTACCTCCTATTTTTTTTGCAAAAAGATAGTTAAAAAGGCCTGTTCTTGCAGTACCTATATGAAGCGATCCTGTAGGAGATGGTGCCAAACGAACACGTATATTAGAATTCATATTTTTATAGTGTAAATATTATAATAAAAATTTGGAAAGGGTGGAGCTTGCGCAGTTCGAACTGCAGTTCGAGGAAGAAACGAGGAACGGAGTAAGCTGTACATAAGAAGTACTGCATCGAGTACCGGAGTTTCTGACAAAGAAATGCGCCGAATGCGCAAGCTCCAAAATTAGTGAGCTGCGCCAGTTAATAATATTTCCCATGCAATCTGCTCTGCCGCATGTGGAGCTGCAAATTTTTTTGCCCCCTCAACCATCTTGGTACGTACCTCCTCGGTATCGAGAATACGAAATAATCTTTCAAGAAATAGGTGGGGTAACAAATTTGCCTGCTCAAAAATTTCTGCGCCACCATACTCGGCGTACTCCTGAGCATTAAAAAGTTGGTGATCATTTGCAAGCCCGGAAATAGGTATAAGAATCGCTGGTTTATTAAGCGCCGCAAGTTCAAAAATAACACCCGCCCCAGCTCTTGAAATCACAAGATCCGCGGCATAGAGGGCGTTATGGTACTCCTCACCTTCGAGAAACCCAACTATTTTGTAATCATCCTTGTTCTGTACCCTTCCGAGATCCTCCATAGCAGCAACTTCCCCTCGCATTCCCCCATAATTCGCACTTCCCACTTGATGTAGTACTTGTGTCTTTTGAAGCAGCTGGGGAAGGAGGTTCACGATAAAATCATTAATAGCGACTGCGCCCTGCGACCCCCCCAAAACAAGTATAAGTGGCTTCTCCACACTAAACCCAAAATGCTTCTTAGCCTCCTCATGTGCAATGGGGGTATATAGCCCCATACGCAAAGGGTTACCCACCATAATTGGTTCCTTTGTTTTAAAAAATTGCTTTGCGTGTTCAAAAGAAACCATAACCTTCTTTGCAAATCGTACGGCAAAAAAATTAGCGTTTCCTGGAATACTATCAGACTCGTGAATAACAACAGGAATGCGATATAACCACGCAACAATAACTATTGGCAATGAACCATACGAGCCCTTAGAAAACACAACGTCGGGCATATAAGACAGGAGAAGCCAAAGCGACTGAATGATGCCTAAAAATGTCTTACACACCCCCAAAAAACCACCATTTCCAGCAATGATCTTGTGGATCTGTAAACTGCTCTTATCTAAAAAACCAATCGATTTATCATCCGGACCAAAATAATGCACCTCCACGCCAACGTGCTCCTCTCCAGCCACCTTTTGAATACCCTCAAGAATTGCAAGAAGAGGGAACACGTGTCCCCCACTTCCACCAGCAGTAAATGCCACGCGAATAGTAGAATTTGCCATATAATACCTTCTTATTTGTATTTACTATATCGTAAAAAACCCAATAAATCAAAGAAAAAATATCTGACATCTTGTAGCTAGCACTTTATATATCCCATAACGTAATGTCCGCTATAAGCGGACATATACTAGATACACAATACTAAATACAACATGCTGTTTTATCGTACGGTATATCGTGACACATTAGCTATAAACCCCGAACAAGCCAAAACGACAATAAGAGACGTCCCTCCATAACTAACAAAAGGAAGTGGAAGCCCTGTAAGGGGAAGTAGTCCGCTAATAGCTCCGATATTAATAAAACCCTGCAGTACGATTGTCGAAATCATGCCTACAGTTGCAAGTTGTGAAAATGAATCAGGAGCATCCCTTGCTATCTTAAATCCGCGCACTAAAAACAAAAGGAAAAGCCCTATAAGAAACACTGCGCCCACAAATCCAAGCTCTTCGGCAACAAGTACAAAAATCGAATCTCCTATTGGTTCAGGGAGATAGGATGTTTTTGCCATACTATTTCCAAACCCTATTCCAAACATACCACCAGAACCAAGCGCGATAAGCGCCTGATTAATATGATACCCTTTCCCTTGAGGATCAGAGTTGGGATCAAAATAGGTAAGAAGCCTGTCTTTGCGATAAGGAGTAACCATAACCACAAGCGCAAGAACAAGACCGATAAAAAACGTTAAAAAAAAGATATGATGAAGACGGGCTCCCCCTATAAAATACATACAAAGTGCTGTTATAAAAATAAGTGCAAAAATTGCAGTCGCTGGTTGCTTGAGAAGAAGACCCGCAATAAGACCTATAACAATGAGGAAGGGCAAAAAACCTTCTTTGATACTTCGAGATTTTTTTGCTCGAGCACCAAAAAAGGCAGCAATGTAAATAATAAAGGTAAATTTAAGAAGCTCTGCCGGCTGAAAAGTAAGGGGACCTAACTGCAACCATCTTGTTGCACCCCCAGCAGAAACCCCAAGAGGTGTAAAGACAAGAATTAATAAAACAATATTCAATACTAACAAAATCAAAGATGCTTTTTGAAAAAAACGATAGTAGCAATAGTATCCGATTAAGAAAAAAAGAGTACCAAATCCCAAAGAAAAAAGTTGATGTTTAAAGTAGTAATACACATCGTCAAATTTTTGTTTTCCAAGAACCGAAGAGGCGCTAAGAAGCATTGCAAACCCAAACACAAGCAGTGTGCCTATAATTACGAGAAAAACGTAATCAGGTTGATGGCGCCGCATTTAGTGTAAAAAGGATTGAATAAGTTGACCTGATACAGAATTCAAAAAATTTCCACGCTCGTAGGAGAGTACTCCGTTCACAAAAACCATGATAATACCTTCTGGATAATGAGCGGGTTCCTGAAAGGTGTTTTTTTCAGTTATCTGTGAAGGATCAAGTACAACAAGATCGGCATTATTCCCTATTTTAATAACACCTCGTTTTTTAAATCCATATTTTTCTGCAACAACCCCCGTAATCTTGTGAATCGCCTCTTCAAATGATATTTTTCTTTTTTCTCGCACTATACGAAGAAAACGAGGAAATGCGCCAAAAGAACGTGGGTGGATTTTTGGACGATTTAAAACACCTATCTGGTCATAACCAACTCCGTGTGAACTAATACACGCGAGGGGATGAAAAAGAAGTTCATCATGAAGAACCTCATCGCTATCGGCAATGAAACCACCCACCTGATTTTCAGAAATTTGAAGTATTTTGAGCAATGCCTCACTAATACTTATGTTTTGATTTAAGGCAACCTCATTGATACGCTTCCCATGAATAATCCACTGATTTTTCGCATAAGAAACCATAATCTCACCTATTTCTTTTTGTTGAGATCCAATATCATTTAATATTTGTGCCCTTGTGTCGTCTGTCGCAAGATAACGCAAGAGCTGATCAAAACCACGCTGTACCGCCCACGTAGGTAATAATGTGAAAAGAGGTTTTACGCTTATGTGATAGGGGGAAATATCAAAATGAATAGAGACGTCGTGAGACGCTTGCTCGATATGTTCTAAACTTCTTCTAAAATCATCGGTCCTTGGAGTCGTAAGGTGAGTAATTTCTGTAATGAGATCATGTTCTTTTGCAAGAGAAATTACCTCTTTGACACCTGATTCAATCCCCTGCTCTCCCTTTGGATAACAATTATAAACACCTTTCCTGTGAGCGATGCTTTTAGTAAGTTCGAAAAGTTCTTCAGTGCTTACATGAGATGCTCGACTATAGGCAAGACCGGTCGAAAACCCAAGTGCACCCTCCTTAAGACTCTGGTTAATAAGATAGACGAATTTCTTATACTCGTCCTTACCGAGAGGAATGAGAGAGTCTCCCATGAGCCCCCTTCGAATTGTCGAATGCCCCACGAGACTTCCAAAATTTATGCCAAATTTACGCGTGCGAAGCCACGTCATAAATTCAGCAAACGAACCCCAGTTGATATTTATCTGGTTAGGGTCAGCCCATTTTCGAAGCGAGAGAATACCATCTCCAAAGAGGGGTGCAAGCGAAGTCCCCGAATTCCCCCCAACAATAGAGGTTATTCCCTGTGCCAAAAGACTTTTCTGTCCAGGATCGCTAAACAACGTGAAATAGTGGTCTGAATCAACATTTACGTCAATAAAACCAGGAGTCACCGTAAGCCCAGCAAGATCAAGCACCTTATCAGCCTTAACATTAGGAAATGAACCAATATCCGAAATTATGTTGTCCTTAATTAAAATATCAGACTGCGCCCCAGGCGTACCAGTACCATCAACAAGAAAACAATTTCTAAGTAATATAAGCATACCAGGTAGTAGAAATTCGACTGTTGTTATCGAATTCTATATTTAGAATTAATTACTATTTTGAATAAAAAAACCATCGTAGAAAAATATTCTCATGTCGAATTTTCACTACCTGGCATACCCAGTACCTTTATTATAACCTATTCCATGTCAAACAGTATCCACAGGACAGCCCTGAAAAATAAAAAAGCCGAGATATCTCGGCATGTTGATATTAAATATTACACCCTTCTCACGAACATGCATTTTAGTTGATTTATATAGTTACCCACCTCTTCTGATTCAAAAACAGAATCTTCGATTACCAAACCCTCTGTTTTTACCTCACCGAAATCAGAAAGAATGCTGAACATTTTATTATATTTAACACTATCACTAACAAAAGTAACGACAACTAGCTCACCACCATCAGACACCAAGTTCCATGTTCTCCCAAGAAAGTCTTCGTATCTAGAAACATCTTTTGGCATTACCTGAGACAATAGAACAAGATCGTAGGTACCATGAACCTCAATAGACGGAAACACGCCTTCCAACACCCTAAGCCCATCTTTTCTCAGAGAACCGGCCCTTTCTGGATCCGATTCAACAGCGACATAATCTTTAATGTTAGGCAAAAGAGAGAGACCTAAAAATGAATCACCCGCCCCAACATCGAGTAATGACTTAGCGTGTTGTTCTTGTACGTGCCTTAAGATATGCTTGAATTTAAAACTATAAATTTGATCTGCTTCGACAAAAGACATGAGCAAAAATACATTAAATATATTTTAATAGATCCTCATACAACTCGCCGGGACTTCCTCGCTTGGTTTATGAATTAGAGGGAAATTTTTCTGATACTGAATTCCATAAACTATCGATTTCTTCCTGCGACAAGACGTCTTTTGTGATTGATTTAAAAAGTTCTTCTGCCAAAGGGCGATCAATAAATTGATTCGGTCCACCCGAAGGACGTCCTCTTTGTTTCCATTTTTCATATAGTATCTTCGAAATCCTAATTGGAAAAATTACCAAAACGATATCATCAATTTTGTCTTCTTTAACAAGTTGCTCCTTTGAAAACGACACTTGTTGTTTCTTTCTCTCGACACGATGAACATTTGTAGTAAATTGAATTCCTATATTCTTTAGAACTCCACCCGTCTCGACACCAACCCTCCTTCTCTTTTCCTTCCGAGTCAAAATAAAATCTATTTTTTGTTCCACATCCTGATATGCATCGGCATCAGAAATTGAATAAGGTGCAGCGTTGTCCCACTGGAGTTTTTTAAAAATGTTTTTTACTATCCTCTCAGAAATAAATCCAGATCCTACTTTTTCAATATTTTCGTGAGACGCTTTTAATCCCGCATAAGCCGTTTTTAGACCCTCACGGACGCCTTCATTTTCAATAATTTGATTATCAAGAAGGCACTGAAGTCGGTATTTCGTCTTTTCTAAAAGATATCTTCTCTGTAATCCTCTGGGGACATTTGCATCAAATTGATAAAAAATACCCCACTCCAAATCTGTCAGCACATCACCAAACGAAGCAGTGCGTTTTTGACGACGATCATCCCAATACAAAAATACATTTTCATTTACATCATATGTTGCTTGGCGTGTCAATTCTTTTTTTTCATAATGACACGCGGGATCATCTAGACACCTAAGCTCACTTCGCAACTCATCTATTATCTCCTGCTTTTCTTTTTGTATCGAAAAGATGTGTTCCTGGACCTCTTTTGGTGTATTTTGTTGTTTTGCTGCCCGCTCAATATGCCAATCAATCACGATTTTAAGACGCTCTAGTGCTTCCCCTTCCTCCTCTACTTGTTTTTCCTCCTTTGCCAAGGCACTAAGGTCGTATAAATTTTTTTCAAAACTCTTTTTCATATAAAAAACTACTTGTACTTATCGAGGAAGAAAATGATAAGTCCTAAACTAGTGGTTATTCCCGAAACAATCCAAAATTTCATAGTGATATTTGTTTCTGGTAAGCCTAGCGCTTCAAAATGGTGATGAATGGGGGTGGAAAGAAAAACCTTTTTTCCACGAATTCTTTTACTTAATACCTGAATAATCACAGACAATGACTCCAATACTAAAATCGAGGCAAAGAGTGGTAATAAAAGCGCTGTATTAGTAAGCATAGCAATAACCCCCAACACAATGCCCAACGACATTGCCCCTGTATCCCCCATAAAAAAGCGGGCAGGGTAGATGTTGTTCCATAAAAAAGCGATAAGTGCACCAAGAAGCGTCGCAATAAACACGGCAAGATCATATTTATGATTTAAAAACGCTACCACCCCCAATGCAATAAAAGGGGAAACAAGCACCCCCGCTGCTAAGCCATCTAAGCCATCTGTTTCGTTGGTTGAAAAAGCGGTCGCAGTAAGTACAAAAATAAAAAGAGGGATATACCAAATTCCAATAGAGATATCTCTCCATAGGGGAATATGAATAATGTTCCAATCAAGACGAAAATAAAACCAAAGGGCGCCAAGTGTAGCAACAAGAATATATAACAATAGCTTTCCTTTCATACTTAGCCCACCCCCCCTAGGTCCTAAGTGTAAAACCCCTAGCACGTCGTCTACTAAACCAATGAACGCTGCGATACATAATGCAGCAAGAGGAAGATAGGTCTCACCACGATTAATGAAATTAAGCTGAGAAAACACCCCACCAAAAAATTTATCACCAAAAAACATAACAGTTGCAATACTTAGTATAGTAAACCAAATTACAATACCACCCATGGTAGGGGTACCCTCTTTTTTCTTATGGAGCCCAGCAAACACTGGGGTATCTTTTTCTGAACGTATCTGTTTGCCAAGTTGATACTTCTTCAAAAGATAAAGAAGGGGTGTCGAAAGAAGTATTGCAATAAGAAAAGAGAGGGTGCCAAGCGAGAGAAAACGAATAGCTTGTGTGACGATCATAATTGGAGGTGTAGCTTTTAGAAATTAGTTTAAGTAATTTTGAATCACAACATGTATATTTCGAACCGTTCCGTAGGCGCGGAGCAGGGTACTGTCAATCCCGAATTGAAAATGAGTTGGATTGACAACGAAGCGCCTGCGGACGAGTGAGGATACCGCTGGGTATCCGAATGGGTGAGAAATATACATGTTGTGATTCAAAGCCCATACCTATTTAAACACGTAGGCACGCTTAGTCCATTGTAATAACGCCTCAACATCCTTAAATCGATCAGTGGATCCCAATAGAATAATAGAAATAGTATGATTGTTATGCTCAAAAAGCGCAACAATATTCTGCCCCGATTCATCAATAGTACCTGTCTTCCCTCCCAAAAAACCAAGTTCTGGATGAAGAGCAAGATAATCAATATTAACAAGCTTGTGTTTCTTTGATGCAGAAGAGATAACAACTTCACGTGCTTTTGTCATATGAAACAGTTCTGGGTGCACACGATATATGTATTGTACTATACTCTTAAGCTCGCGGGGAGTAGAAACATTCTGTGGGGAAAGACCCGTCACTTCTTCGATATGTGAACGAGAGAGTCCTAGTCCCGTTATTATACTTCGCATACGTACAAGAAGCTTAGAACCAAGCTCTTCCTCAATTGCTTTAGCGGCATCATTTGAAGAAACGAGAAGCATTAGCTGTACGAGATTATCGAGATAGAATTTTTCTCCTACCACAAGATTACCACTACTACCTTCTATACCAACTGCCTCCTTACTAATAATGATGGGTTGTTTTGGAGTACTTATCTCTTCCGCTGCGGCAGCAGTAAGGAGTTTTGTGACTGAAGCAATAGGCCACACAAGATCTTGGTTTTTTGCAAACAAATCTACCTGCGTAGTAAGGTCTGTAATGAGTACAGCATAAGCCCCCACCTCAATATCGGGCACATCAAAATTACTAATAAGCGCGGTGAGTGGTTGATGAGAAACACTTAGGTGTGGTTGTTCCAAGTCCCCCATCGTACGATATCTACCAGATATGATATCTTTCGAATTTACCGGTGATACACTTTTCTGCTCCACCACTTTTATCCGTGTAGAAAGCATCGTACTATACGAAAACCATCCTATTCCCAATGCTCCAAAAGTAAGCGCAAATAATCCCCACGAAGAAAAATAAGCGCGATGACCCATATCGGATGTTACTCCTCTATCTTCTTCCTCGCCCTTATGTACTATTTGTTCTTCAACATATGTTTCTTGAACCAACTCCTCTGTCTCCATACCGGGTAGTAGAAAGTCGACTTTCGCAAAAAGCGAATTAATCAGCCTTTCCTAAAAAAATAATAATGTTTTTTGCGCCCATCGTTTTAGTTACGCCCAACAATGAAATTGACCATACTGTCGACTTTTCACTACCTGGCATACTAGGTAACAAAAAAATTATTATTTCTGCGAATAGCTTTTATGAATATTTACCAATCGTTCCTTGAAATCATTGTACGCAGGAAGGTGTTCCCTGCTTGTAATCCCTAAATATCTCAATGTATCAAAGGTAATATCATAAAGAGAACCTCCCCCCTCCCAATCTCTCTTCTCTATAAGTCCACGAATCGAAAGGCTTTTAAGAGTAAAGTACGAATTCACCCCCCTCATCTCATCTATATCAACTTTTGCAATAGGGCCAAGATAAGCAATAATCGAAAGTGTCTCGAGGCTCGATTGAGTAAGGGGCTCTTCTAGGTTTTTTGCAATAATATCTTTGAGTACATCTGAAACGTCTGGGTGTGTTGAAAAAGAAAAATTGCCTCCATGGGCAAGGAGCACCACCCCCCTCTCCCGATACTCCTCCTTAAGCTCGTCGAGAATACGAAGCACTTCGTCTTCTTTTATTTTCACCATCTTTGCGATCTCACGAGAAGAAAGCGGCTCGCCGTGCACAAAAAGAAGTGCTTCTATGCTCTTTTTACGCAATAAATCCTCCATACCGGGTAGTAGAAAGTCGACTTTCGCAAAAAGCGAATTGGTCAACCTTTCTTAAAAAAATAATAATGTTTTTGCACCCATCATTTTAGTTACGCCCAACAATGAAATTGACCATACTGTCGACTTTTCACGGCGCTGTTCGATAATCTCATAATTACTAGTGCCTGAGCCTGTCGAAGGCCTACATTTCTTTAAGGAAACCCTTCGACTTTGCTCAGGGAATATCATGTTTCCGAACAGCGCCACTTTTCACTACCTGGCATAGAGTTTTAAAAAATTATACGTTATTTATAACACATTGTCACTCGTGAATATCTACCTCTTACCGACAGTGATACCACCAAACCCCTCCTCCTGTGTTGGTGTCACAACCCCCGCCTTCATAAGTTCAAGAAGGGCGAGAAAAAGTACTATTATCTCAATCCTCTCCTTCTCCCTAAAAAGTTCGTTAAATTGAAAATGTAACCCCGACTCCAACCGTTTTAGAATATCCCCCACCTTTTCTTCAATCCGCACAATCCTTCGTTCGACTCTTGATGAAACATGCGGTGTATTCAATACAAAAAAATGAGAAAGGCTTTTTTCAAGGAAAGAGAGGGTAAGATTGGGTCCAGGAAGAAATTCAGGCGCACACCCTTCAAAATACCCTCTTCCAAACATGAGATGTGCTAGGTATGTTTCAGCAAGAAGCTTGCTAACACGCTTAATCTCTCTGTATAGTTGCAACTGCAACTCTAAATTACCCTCCTCCTCTTCCTCAATGGGAGTAAGTTTTGGGAGAATTTCTCGCGACTTAATAAAAATGAGACGAGCCGCCACCACTAAAAAATCTCCAATTTCAGCATAATTTTTCTCCTGAAGTTGGCGCACATAAGCCAAAAAATCAGCAGTAATCTGAGAAATGCTCAACTCCGTAATTTCAAGTTTCTTCCCCTCAATCATCGAAAGAAGCATATCAAATGGCCCATTAAATTTTTCCTGTGTCACCTGAAACATAATACTATCAGAATATCACGTGGCATTCGTTTTTAAAAACAAAAAACGAGAGGTTGCCCTCTCGCGTAGATTTACCTACAAAAATACACACATCTGTTTAATTGCATTTTCGATTCCCGCACCTATCTCGTCATTAGAAAGAAATACATAAGGAATATCCGATTTTAACGCCTCCGCATCCCACTGTCTGCAATCGTCGATACGCCCTTGAATCATCCCCTCATCATCGCCTCGAGCACGAAGACGTCTTCGTAATTCGTCTTCCGGGGGTGAGAGCACATAAAAAGAGACAATGTTCCGTTCATGATTTTCAAACTGCTTGAGATAGATATGGAGAAGTGATACCGCCTCAGGAACAAGAATCATGCATTGTGGACCAAAAGATCTATGAAAAACAAAAGCCTCTAAAACCGCTTTTTTGGGAGTAGCATAATAATTTCCGTGAGCAGGAAGCACCCATAAAAAATCTTCAGCATGTTTCTCAAATCGTTCTCTCGGCATCTCACATTCATATTCACCAGAAAGATCGGTCATCCTTGCAGGGCGTGTAGTAAGGCTTGTAACGAGCTTCGTACCGGGTCTTAGCTCTATTACTCTTCTTACGAGCGTGCTCTTACCTACTCCTGAAGCGCCTGTCAGGGTAACAATCATCGGTTGTATCACTTTTTCATATCCAGGAAGAACCCTGTATTCAATAGGCTGTCTAAACTCAACAGTTTTTCGAACACCAAGGTACATCCCCTTCGACATACCTCTGTTTATATACACAACAGTTGCGTCGGATCTCTTCTTCCAAGCAAATCCCGCCTCAATTCCCAACATTCTTTCTTCAGGAATCTTATCATCGAGAACTCCTTCTTGTGTGTAGAGAAGGTGGCTCGCAAAGGGCGCTTCGCCATGCAAAAGACAATCGTGCATACACAATCGTGCAAATCGTATATTTTCCTCAGTAGCTTCATAATTATTTCCCTTATA
>JACRHX010000010.1 GCA_016211955.1 Parcubacteria group bacterium
AGTTTGGTGAGAAACGGGGTGTTGGGTATTCGTAATGCTACCGTTTTTCTTCCCTTTTTCATTGCGGTGACTCTGGTGTCAAGAAGTGCGTTTTCTTTAAGAAAGCATATGGCAGTTACTGACCCTGGCCACACATTGTTTAAAAACATCTCCTGTTTTTTCGAAATATGGGCGATTTTCCTTGCTGCCGCAATGCTGTGCACAAAAAGTGGGGTAGGTTTTTTAGGGTCTCTTTGTTTCATCGCAAATAGCTTTCCTACTGCTTTTTTGTGGGAGGCATCTGCGATAAGTCCATAGACGGTATCTGTCGGAACAGCAAGTACTCCCCCTTGATTCAAAATTGTGGTGTGTGGGTGTAAAAGATTCATACCTTTTACCTCTCTTGTTATTTTACCATATTTCATGTCTCATTTCTACCAGATGTGAGTATCCTGTCAAAGATTCGATTTGGTGCTTTTTACATGTTTATTTATGATTTGTGGAGTAGGCGTTTTTCACCCGTTCGCCACTCCTGCGGTGGCTCACTCTATCTGCAAGTACTCCGTTGTCAATCCAATGTTTCGCTCTAAGCGAATCAGGATTGACAACGCCCAGCTTCGCACTTGCAGAATAGTTCAAAACACCCACTCCACGAATCATAACGAGATATTGAGATTCTGATATGTTCTGGTATCTTATACGTATGCCTGGGTGGCGGAATTGGTATACGCGCAACACTCAAAATGTTGTGGGCGCAAGCTCTTGGGAGTTCGAGTCTCCCCTCAGGCACCAATAGAAACGTCAAAAAAATTATTACAAGTATCATTACGAGTTTCGGGTGTGATGGATTATTTAATAAAATATAGTCTATGAAAATTGAGAGTATCAAATATCATTTGCAGGCATATTCAATAATGAGGAAAAGACAACCAACGATCAATCATGCGTTTGCCTCTGCGATTGCACCAAATGACAATTATGATCAAAAGATAGTCAAAGAAGCGATTAAGATGATTGGGCAAGATCCCGAAAAGGATTTATTTTGTGTATATTGTGGTGAGCCAGCGGAAACATGGGACCACGTTTTTGGTTTAGTAAAAAATCATCAATTTTCAGGGTACGGGCATGTAATTGGAAACTTATTACCATGTTGTAAAAAATGTAATTCAGAAAAAGGTAATAAAAATTGGCAGGATTTTATAAAGACAAAAATAATATCCGGTGGTCGTTTGAAAATACTTTCACAATATTTTAATAAATATCTCCCGTCTATAATAGATTACGATCATATAAAAAGTGCTTGTCCTAATGAAATAAATAAATTAGAAACGATAAAGGATAAAATTTTCCAGCTTATAGAGGAGGCTGATATTATTGCGGCAAAAGTAAGACAGAAAATAAAAGAATTGTGAACCTTCCCGCCCTTATGGGCGGGGATTTCCCATTATGTTAAATTTATGAAACGGGTGTTTATTGTGCATGGTTGGGAGGGGTCGCCACAAAATTGTTGGTTTCCTTGGCTCAAGACTGAACTTGAAAGGAGGGGTTTTGTTGCTCAAGTTCCTGCGATGCCTCACCAAGAGGCGCCTACCATTGAGGATTGGGTAGGTCATCTCTCTACTGTGGTGGGTGAGTCAGATAAGGATACCTATTTTGTTGGACACAGTATTGGAGGACAGGCGATTCTTCGCTATGTTCAGAACCTTGAAAAGCCAGTTGGCGGAATCGTATGTGTGGCTGGATTTTTTAGATTATTACACCTTACTACCAATGAGGAGAAGGAGGTTGCAAAACCATGGCTTGAAACACCAATGAATGACGAAAACATTAAAAAACAGGCAGGGAGTATTATTGCTATTTTTTCGGACAATGATCCTGATGTTGATTTGGGATACAAAGAGTTGTTCGAAGAGCGTTTGGGTGCAAAAACGATTGTAGAACATAACAAGGGACATTTTAGTGACGATGCAGGCATCAAAGAGCTTCCCCCCGTTCTCGCTTCTCTCCTCGAGATGGTTGAAGAAAAATAAAAGACAACTCACCACTCCTTTAACTGACGATCGTTAGATAAGGGAGTGAGATATTATTTGTGGCGATATAAAAAACCTAGCATTATGTTAGGGTGTTTTCCAGGAAGTGAAATTTGGACTATAAAAAAAGTTCGCACCGTGGCGAACCTGTCCAAATTCTACTTCCTGGTTTTTTATTTTTTCTGTGCTTGACAGTAGAGGATGATCCCCTCTCCGATTACGTGGACGACGGATTCTCTTCCCTCTGCGGTGCATAGTTTTTTGAAGTCATTGTTGTTTCTGATATTTGTGGTTTCGATAAGGATTTTTTCTCCTGCGGAGTTGAATTGAGGATTCATGACGATGAAGCCTGCATACATGGTTGAGAAAAAACTTATTTCAACGGGCCCTACCTTCTTTGTGCGTGCTATACCTTTATTCTTTGCATTTTTTGCGATGTGTTCACCGAGTATTGTTCGTACTCCGTAATATGAGTAGACGCGCATTCCTCGTACACTAGGGTTTGTGGAATCAACATGGATAGAAATAAAGATAACCTTTTTTCTGCCATATGTTCGTACTTTTTGATTTACAACCTCCGTACGTGGGGTAAGTGCAATTTCAAGGGGCCAGTAGGCGTGACGTGAGGCGGGGAGAAGTGTTTTGAGTTCTTTAAGGATGGGGGGCGGGTTTGAAGGTTCCCAATAGGTGTATTGGTCATTATCTGCATTTATAATTTCATTTGGGCCGAGGGTCATATATACACCGGATGCACCACGCATTTTGAGATACCACGCAAGACGTCGTGCCATGTCGATAGTTAAGATACTTTCAGAGGCATGGTAGAGTGTTCCATCTTTTCGTTTGCTTGTTCGGATTGCTCCTGGGTCGTTGTCGCCGTGTCCTGGGTCAAGGACGAAATAATACCCTGCAAGCGTTGTGTCTTTGGGGACGGTCTTCCGCAGCGTTTCGACCGCTGCTTTTTGTCGTTCAATTTCTGTTGGAGTAGCTTGCGCGCCGGTAGGGCGACACCCCCCCAAAAACGTAGAGACAATCAAAAAAAGCATTAAAAAATATGCGACGATGGGGCGCATCCCCCTCAACTCCTTTTTTCAAAGATAACTACCTACATCATCTTTGTTTCCGATTCAAGAGTCAACAACACAAGGCTTTCTTAGTTATCTATGTTTTGGAAAATAAGCTGGTCTCCTATTTTTATATTGTATTTTTTGGAAAAGTTGGCGTTGACTTCGAGGACATAGAGAGCGGGTTGTGTTGGTTCGTAATAGATGGGTTTTGAGATGTCTTCTAGTGGTGGCACATGTTCGTTGATGGAGACGATGCGTTTATTTTCATCAATCCATAGTACGTCGAGCGGGAAGTTCATGTGGGGCATCCAGAATTTGTAGAAGCCTGATTTTTCAAATATAAAAAGCATGCCCTTATCTCTGTCGAGTGAGGTGCGATAGGAGAGACCACGTTCTAATTCGGCAGGAGTCTTTGCAAGCTCAACAGGAATTGTCGTGTCCCCTATTTGTATGCTTGGGGTTGCTGTAGGTGTTGGCGCCTCTTTTGTAATCATTTTTTGAGGAATAGCACGGGAAATACCAAGAAAGACGAGGACGATCAGCGTAACAATACCCAGCATGAGTGAATACGTTTTCATGTTTTTATTATATCTCGAATAAATCCTTTTAGTCATCCCGAGCTTGTCGAGGGATCTCCAGATTGTGCAGAAGCGAGAGATTCTTCGCTATGCCTGCCTGCGCAGGCAGGCTCAGAATGACAACCCCATTGAATAAAAAGCCCTCCTTGTGGAGGGCACATATTAGATACAAGATACTAAATACCAGATACTACGTTTTTTTTCGTTCGTAGGTTACAAATGTATAGGTATATTTATTTTCATCATCGGGATCGTGTGGAGTGCGTTCCGTTTCTTCCCACACCTCTGGATTTTCAAAGACAGGAAACCATGCATCGCCTTCAAAGTCTTCATCAATAAGAGTGAGATGAAGTCGATTTGCCACAGGAAGAAATTGTGTATAGATCGATGCTCCACCGATAATCATTATTTCATCCCATGGTTTCTCATCTTTTTTCCCTGTTCCCGCATATCCATGAAGGATTGCACCATCTACAGAATGAGTTACGAAACATCCAGGGATTTCGATGTCTTGTTTTGTAATAACAACGTTAGTTCTCTCAGGAAGTGGTTTTCCTATAGAATCATATGTATTCTTTCCCATTATCACCATTTTTCCCTTAGTAAGTTCTCGAAATCGTTTCATATCTGTGGGGAGTTTCCACGGAAGCGCGTTTTTCTTTCCGATTATGCGATTACGTCCCATTGCTGCAATAAGTGAGATAATCATGGTTTTTTCCTCCTAGACGGCCATGGGAGCGGAGATAGCGTCGTGAGATGTATATCCTACAAGTCTAATGTCATCCATCGTGAATGCATGGATATCTGTAATATCTGGATTTAACCACAGTTTCGGCAAAGGAAGGGGCTCTCTTTGGAGTTGTGTTCTCACTGGTTCAAAGTGGTTGTGATAGATATGGGTATCACCAAGGATATGGACAAATTCTCCTGGTTTAAGTCCTGTAACTTGTGCAACCATGTGAAGAAGTAATGAATAGGAGGCTATGTTGAAGGGTACACCGAGGAACATGTCACAGCTTCGCTGGAGTAGCATAAGTGAGAGAACGCCATTCATGCAGGAAAATTGGAAGAAGGCGTGACAGGGCGGAAGCGCCATTTGGTCCAACTCTGCAGGGTTCCACGCTGTTACAATAAGGCGTCGTCGCTCAGAAAGCGCGGGATTTTCCTTAACTGCCTTAATGTTTTTTATAACATCTGCAATCTGATCTATTTTTTTCCCATCTTGACCTATCCAGTGTCTCCACTGAACACCATAGACGCGTCCAAGATCTCCATCAAATCGTGCTTTTGGTTTCCAATAGGGTGCTTCTGCATTTTCATTCCATATGTTACAGCCTAGTTTTTGAAGATCTTTTACGTCAGAGCTTCCACTCAAGAGCCAAAGCAGTTCTGCTTTCATTGTTTTGAAGGCTAGTTTCTTTGTAGTGATGGCGGGAAACCCATCATTCATATCAAATCGCATGGTTG
Source organism: Parcubacteria group bacterium (assembly GCA_016211955.1). Taxonomy (GTDB): domain Bacteria; phylum Patescibacteriota; class Minisyncoccia; order UBA6257; family JACRHW01; genus JACRHW01. The sequence continues at coordinate 5,122 of JACRHX010000010.1, forward strand.
CCCCAAAGACGGTTCTTGTATCGACCCCTGTTCTGTTTGGAACATCTACACCGTGGTCAAGGGTGTGTTGTAGCAAGTCAAGATATTGTTTCATATTTTTTTATCTCCTTCTATTGTAATAGAACTATACGTATCGTACTATACATATATTAAATTGTACAAACGTATGACACTTGGAGATGCGGCTATTTTGAAGGAGATCGAAAAAGGGAATATTTGTATCGATCCCTATAATCCAGAAAATTTAAAAACATCGAGCTACGATGTTTCCCTTGGTGATTGTTATTTTCGCGAACGAAGACCGGATAATTATGTTCATCTCTATAATATCTATAACAAAGAACATGTTGAACGGGTGTGGGGAAGGGATCATTATAAAGCAGAAAAAGCATCTAAGGTTTTAAAACATTTTGATTTTAATGGAATTGCTCCCGAAGACAAGGTGATTCTTTTAGAACCCGGTGAAACTATTTTAGCGCACACAAATGAATTTATTGGTGGACGTGGTACCATTACGACCATGATGAAGGCGCGATCTTCATTGGGGAGAAATTTTATTGAAGTATGTAAGTGTGCGGGTTGGGGTGATGTGGGGTATGTAAATCGTTGGACGATGGAGATAACGAATAATTCGCGCCACTATACTATCCCCCTTGTTGTGGGACGTCGTATTGCGCAAATTATATTTTTTGACGTGCAAGAAATTACAGCAAAAGATTACGCCTCTGATGGAAAGTATCAAAGCGTAAAAGATTTTACAAAACTTAAAAAAAATTGGAGTCCACAAGCAATGTTGCCAAGGTTATATCTGGACAGAGAGGCACGAGGATGATAGTGTATAAAACATCAAGCACGCTTAGCTTCCGCCCACGACCGTATCTGGGCGAGGCTCGTCCAATTCATATGAATTGGGAGGCGGTTGGTTGGAGGGGAAAATGAAAGTCTTCATTTTCCACGTTTACACCCTTCAAAGCTTTGGACAGTTAGCTCAGTTGGTAGAGCATCTCGTTTACACCGAGAGGGTCACAGGTTCGAGTCCTGTACTGTCCACATTTTAGAAAAGCGCAAGGAATTGGAAATTGCCTCGCTTCGTTCGGCGACCAAATCGTAAGGAATTCTTGGCGAAAAAATCAGTTGGCGACCTGCTTTCGGGAAAAGAAAATTTTTTTATGAAATATAACTAAAAGCATATGTTCTCTTGGATAAATCCAAAAATTGAAGTGGGGGATGCGGGACAAAAGGGCAAAGGGTTGTTTGCTCAAAAATTTATTCAAAGAGAAGAAGTTGTAGTTGTATTTCAGGGCAAAATTATAGAAACCGGCTCGATTGAAAAATCCGAATATAAAAATGTTGGCGATCATTGTTTTCAGATTGAAAAAGATCTATATCTTTGCCCTGCTGAACCAGATATAAAGAAAATGGACAATACCTTTTATTTTAATCACTCTTGTGAACCAAATTGCGGAGTAAGAGGACAGGTTACGTTTGTCACTATGCGCGATATTCAACCAAGTGAAGAGATAACTTTTGATTATGCCATGACTGATAACTTTGATTTTAGGATGGAATGTTTTTGTGGAAGTTATAATTGTAGAAAAGTTATCACTGGTCATGATTGGCTCAAAAAAGATTTACAGGAAAAATATAGAGACTATTTTTCAAGATATCTACAAGAAATGATTGATACTTCTCTATTGAATCAATAACAATGCAGGATTTTAAATCTGTGTTAGCCTACCCCTAACGAGGTTCACTGTCCAAGGTTTTGAAGGACGAGCCGAGACCCCATACGGGGTTTTGTACTATAGACGTAATTGTCGAAAGAATGTGAAACATTTTGTGAAACATGTTTCACGCGAAACAAATGCTTGAAATTTAGTCTTTTATTCTATATAATTAAATCATTATTAACTTAACATTTTTTTTATTTATGAACGAAGATTTCGGGAGTGTCCCGGGGATGGAAAAGCCAAAGGGGCCAGAAGAAGAAGTTAGAGAAGCAAAGGATTTTAATGCTCTCTATAGTATTCTCGACAATCTTAAGATGGTACGGGGATCACAAAAAGAATATACCGCAGAACGTCTCAAGGAGAAAATTGATGAACTTAGGGGCTTTTTTAAAGCGCTGCCCAAAAACGAAGATAATTCTGGATATCTCGATGGTCCATTGTTGACTGGTATAACAAGTACCCACGGACTTCGAAAAAAAGTGCGTGAATTATTAGGGAAGGAAATGTCAAAATAAAGTTTTACAATACAACCTCCGTAATCACGGAGGTTGTATTGTTCTAAAGTGTAATTTTTTGTGATATAAGATTTTATAAATAGCAGATTATGAAAAAACAAAAAGCCTATTTCACTGGTATTAAGGGGGTTGGTATGACAGCTCTGGCGCAAATTCTTAAGTCAAATCACTACGACGTGGTTGGTTCTGATGTGGCGGAAAAATTTTTTACTGATGAAGTACTGAAGAGATTAAAGATAAAAGTATTTGAGGGATTTGACGAAAATAATATTATTAAAAATCTTTCCGATATATATATCGCCTCTTCTGCCTATAATGAGAAAAATAATCCTGAGATCGCGTATCTCAAAAGAAATAATATAAAAATTCTTTCTTATGCGGAAATGTTGGGAAGAGTTTTTAATGAGAATCATTATGGAGTCGTAATTACAGGTACTCATGGGAAGACAACGACAACCGCGCTTATTGGGAGCGTATTGCGTGAGGCAAAACTAGATCCTACCGTTGTTGTCGGCTCTCGTGTGCGCGCATGGGGTACGAATGCAATTTCTGGGAAATCAAAATATTGGGTTATTGAGGGAGATGAATATCAAAACAAACTCTCGTATTTTAACCCGAAGATTGTTGTTCTTACTCACCTTGAATATGACCATCCAGATTTTTTTCCTGACTTTGCATCTTATAAAAATATATTTCGAGATTTTGTGAAACGAATTCCACGAGATGGATGTTTGATTGCATTTGGTGACAACAAAGATGTTCGTGATGTTGCGAAGTTCGCGCGATGCAAAAAAATATTTTATGGATATGGCGCGCGTAATGATATTCGCCTTCTCCCTTCTTTCCAAAACGAATTATCCCAAACATTTAAAATCGTTTTGAAGGACGAAAAGATTATTTCGCTTACGACACAACTTGTCGGAGATCACAATGCGTTAAATAGCGTCGCGGCATATGCGCTTGCAAAAGTTTTGCGTGTGAGCGATAAGAAAATTAAAAATGGAATCTTGAAATTTGAAGGAACAAGTAGACGGTTTGAAATGATAAAGAAAAAAAATCCGATCGTGATTGATGACTATGCTCATCATCCAACAGAGGTGCAGGCGACTCTTGCTGCGGCGAGAAAAAAATTTCCCGACAAAAAAATTATTGCAGTATTTCATCCCCATACTTTTTCTCGTACTGAGGCGTTATTAAATGATTTTGCTAAATCATTTAATAACGCCGACTATGTTATTGTTATTGAGGTGTATGGATCAGCGCGTGAGAAGAAAGGGAAAGTAGGTTCAAAAGATTTAATTAAAAAGATGAAAGAATATTCCCCTACTCCGGTTGAATATGCACGTGATCTGGATGCTGCATTTACCTGTGTTCAAAAGATAGAAAAAAAATATGCACAGAGCGATCTTGTTATTCTTGCTATTGGTGCAGGTGATGTATGGAAAATAGCACACAAATTTAAAAATTAACGAGTTAACGGGTTTTGCGAGTTGTGACGAAAAAATTAAAATCCCCTCTTTGCGAGGGGTTTGTGTCTTATGACCTTTTCCATGTTCCCATTTTTGGGTGCGAGAATGACGAGAGATTGGTCTGTTCGAATTTGAATCTTATTGCTTGACCACTTCCTAGCTTGAGAAGCAAGGTGTTTTTCCCCTCTTCAACCTCATATGTGCCATATCCAAAAACATCTTCGCCTCTATAAAGAAGGCACGTTCCATCTTCCTTAAACTCAATTCCAGGAGCATTCAGGTTCTCTGTATTTAGGTACATTCCATTAAGGAAATTGGGAGTACTTTTTTCTGTGGCATATGAGGTTTCCGCAGTTGCAATAAATAGGAAAAGCATAATTGTGACGATCGTTCTTGCAGAACTCACGATTTCACCTCCTTCCTATTTTTTTTCGAGACGCTAGATTCTTTTTAGCATGTGGGATAGTGATACAACAATTGTTGCCATAGTTTATATTTTGTGTTATTCTCTATTAGTTTTTTGAAATCACACCCATCAGGTAAGGAGGTGTTCTTATGGTAAATGAGAATTCAGAAGTTCTATTGAGTGCCCCCCCCATAGAGACTCTCTTTGCGAGGGATACAACATCTCCGTGGCCAGAAGAAATTCTTGGTGATCCAGATATTATTGCGCAGACAAGACTACGGCAGCAATTACACACCTTTCTTACTACTCTCTTCGAAACAGCACCAGACCCTATGATTGAAACACCCAACATAGAACTCTCTGCACTACTTGCTGATTTTTTGGATAAAGATCCACACCATCGCCGCCTCATCCTCTATCTTCCGTTCGAACTTATTCCGACATCCACATTGCGGTCAGAACACTTCGTTGCTTCTTATATGCGTTGCTGGAGAGAGTTGCTTAAAGAATCTGATGTGCGCGCTAATTTTGTAGACGGCAATATTCTCGAACCAGAACTCGCGCCCTATGGACAAAGAGTGGTAAACAAAGCAGCACATCTTATTCCCCACCTCATACGCAAAGGATTCATTTCCGAAGCAGAAGTAATCACACTAAGAAACAACACGTCAGATGCCATCCTAAAGGAGGGTATCGATGATGCTCTTTCTGCGCTTTCTCTCCCCTTGTTCCTAGACGATATTTCCAAAACAGAGATAATCCCCACATCACTTGATGAACTTTCCCAAAAAATCGAATACGAAATGAAAAAAATCGCAATGCGAAGGGTTTTAGACGATTCCAGAAATATGCCTTACGCAAGAGTTGTATGGGAAGAGAAGGATAGAAAAGAAAAGCTTGTTGCTGTATGCGCAGATACTATGGCGCATATGATACGTATGGGATCAATTACCACAGATGAGGCCCTGTCGTTTCTATCGCGATATACCTCAAGTGGTATTGAACACATTCTGATACGCTGGATACATATGGGTATTCTTCCTGAAGAACGCCTTCGTGCTTTTGATATTGAGTTGCCACGATTAGATGCTCGTTTCTCATGCACCGGCCGACTTGCAGAAGAAATAAGGGGGTTCAAAGAATCAATACTCTCGATCATTCAAGACACCGAGTTTGCAGGACTTATTTATCCTGTCGCTATTTTCTTTGGCTCACGGCTTAAAGGATATGCCGCGCAAGATGCTGATCTAGATGTCGCCGTATTTGTGAAACCAGATGTGCCATACGAAGAACGACTGCGCATACAACGTATATTGGCGGAAATTTTCAAAAAGAAAAACGTTGATGGAAAAGTTGTCGAGTTCTGGCTCACAGCAGATGGACAAGGATACACGATACGGGATTTCCCAAACCCCGACATCCTCCTCGCCGATAGCACATGGATTCACATTCTTTTCGCCGGAGTATGGTTAGGAGAAAAAAGAACACTTGAGGAACTTCATAATAAACTTCTTTCCGGATTTTTATACTCAAAAAATAAAACTATTGAGGGACGAGATGCACGCACCCTTTGGCTTCACAACGTTGAACGCGAAGTGCTACAATATCGTTTGATGCATAAGGGGTATCAACGTCTTTTTGCACCCCGAGGAGGCATATCGCCAAAAGCAAAACAACTTGATCCACAAAGTATGTTTTGGGATTCTGGCTATCGTCGTTTAGCAACAACATTATTTATTTCTCGAGTATTTCTTCCACAATTAAAAACCTCTTAGAAAAAACAAAGCAGTGACGAGTCACTGCTTTTTAAATTACTATTTTATCATTTTCTGTTGGGCCTATTGATACAGCGACAATGGGACAATTAAGCATTGTTTCTAAAGTGGAGACACAGAGATCGAGAAATCGTTTGTTTTGGAGAGGAATATTGAATGTGGTATTTTTTGGGACACAATGGTAAAGAAGTTTTCCAAGCTCAGCTTGTCGTTCAACCCCATGTGCATTCTCTGAAATAGTGTCTGCTACTATGTTAACAACAGTATTCCCATCATGCTCTAAAAACGATTGAGTCTCAAGCATATCACCCGATGGTGTGTATGCATTGCATACGTTCCAAGTTTTGTGCTCTCGCAATCGATCAAGGCAGGTAATAACAAGCCCATGAATTGATGCTTTACCTACAGCCTCAAGAGCATATCGTGCTGCAACTGCATCGAAAGATCCAACACGGAAACTTCCCTGCCAAGGATGATCCTTATTTGTCATATCGGGCAACTGTTTAGTAAGGAGTGAGGATTCAGTCACAAAAGGCCCTGCACCATGTCGTGTGTGATAAGCGCGTAAAACTCCAAAACTTTTAATATCTCCCGTATAGGCACATTCTTTGAGAAGATCGAGCGCAACACGAGGAGTGGTACGCACCTTGGTCGTATAGGGATGAAACCCAAAAAAACGATCCAAAAGCACCCCCTGAGAACCTTCGAAAATAACAACGCCCGGAATATTCAGAATATGCTCTGCAACATAGTTGGTATCGACAATCTTGACCCGTTTTACAAGTTCAGCAAAA
>JACRHX010000067.1 GCA_016211955.1 Parcubacteria group bacterium
AGGTATTGACATATGTTTAAAAATCACTAAACTTAATCAGGTAGGTAGATAAACGTTTAACTAACATAATAAGAGTAGACAGTGATGCTGAAGCATTACTTTTTATTCGTAGAAACAAAAATTCGCATGGCGGAAAAAGCAAAATTCGAAAGGACAAAACCACACGTAAACGTTGGAACCATTGGTCATGTTGATCATGGAAAAACCACGCTTACCGCAGCAATTACCCACGTACTTCACCTCAAGGGGTTGGTAGACAAGGAGGAGTCGGTAGATCAAATCGACAATGCGCCCGAGGAAAAAGCTCGTGGTATTACTATTGCTCTTCATCATTCTGAATATCAGTCAGAAAAGCGCCACTATGCTCACATTGATGCTCCAGGTCATGCAGATTACATTAAAAACATGATTACGGGTGCCGCCCAAATGGATGGCGCTATTCTTGTGGTTTCGGCTGTTGATGGTCCTATGCCTCAAACACGTGAGCATATTTTGCTTGCCCGCCAGGTGGGTGTTCCTGCGCTTATTGTTTTCCTTAACAAAGTAGATATGGTTGATGACCCAGAACTTATTGATCTTGTGGAAGAGGAGGTTCGAGAATTGCTTACAAAACAAGATTTTCATGGGGATAAAGCTCCTGTTATCCGTGGATCAGCCCTCAAGGCTCTTAATGCAAAATCAGCCGATGACTCTGATATACAGCCTATCATGGATCTTGTTAATGCACTTGATACTTATATCCCTGATCCTGTTCGTGATACTGATAAGCCATTTTTGATGCCTATCGAAGATATTTTCACGATTGAAGGGCGTGGAACTGTGGTAACGGGACGCGCAGAGCGTGGCGTTATTAAGACAAATGATGAGGTTGAAATTATTGGTCTTCGCCCTAGTCAGAAAACGGTTATTACGGGTATCGAAATGTTCCAAAAAACTCTTGATGAGGGTCGTGCGGGAGATAATGTTGGACTTCTTATTCGTGGTATTAAAAAGGAGGATGTAGAACGTGGTCAGGTTATTGCAAAACCAGGTTCTGTAACTCCTCATACCGATTTTGACGCAGAGGTCTATATCTTGAATAAAGAGGAAGGGGGACGCCATACACCATTCTTTAAGGGGTATAAGCCACAGTTTTACATTCGTACCACGGATGTAACAGGAGAGGTTGTCTTGGCAGAGGGGGTAGAGATGGTTATGCCAGGAGATAGTGTGAAGTTTTCTGTAAAACTTATTTCTCCCGTTGCCCTTGAGGAAAAACAACGTTTTGCTATTCGCGAAGGAGGAAAAACCGTAGGAGCTGGTGTGGTAACAAAGATTAACAAGTAGTTCTGTATTAATAGGTGCGGCTTGGCTCAATATGGGTTAAGCCGCACTCGTTTAATATAGAAGTAAAACTCTATGTTACAATAAACCCTTTACGTAAAAATCACGCAAAGGATTTAATAAAAAATAATAAAATGTCTAAGGAAAAAGAAGAAAAAGTTCAAATAAGGATTCGACTTAAGGCGTATGATTATAAGATCATCGAAAATTCTGCACGCCAGATTGTAGATATTGCAGAGCGGTATAATGCAAAAGTAAGCGGTCCTATTCCACTTCCTACAGAAATCAAGAAGTATACCGTCAATCGTTCTACGTTTGTACACAAAGACAGCAGAGAACAATTCGAATTGCGTATTCATAAACGATTGGTAGACATTTTAAATCCCAACGAAAAAGTAATTGATGCTTTAATGAACTTGATTATGCCAGCGGGAGTAGACATAGAAATCAAAATGATGTAAATAAAAACAAATATCTTTGGCGAATCGCTTTGTTGCGGGTTGCGGTACTCATTCGTTATATAGTATATAACTCATTCCGTTCCTCACCCGCGCCTCACGCTCCGCTCAAATATATATGTTTTTAGGTAAACATCGAAAATGAAGTTTTTAACAATAATAGTTACGTAACATTATAGGAGTGAGCCACGGGTTTTAGATACCGGCTTCATTTCCGGTATTTTTTATTCGAAACATATGGCATTTACACTTGGAAAAAAATTAGGAATGTCGCAAGTATACGATGGAGACATAAGAATTTCTGTCACCGTTCTTGAAGCAGGTCCTGTTACTGTTGCGGCGCTTCGTACCACAGAAAAAGATGGGTATTCTGCGGTATGTGTTGGTTTTGGAACAAAAAAACACAAAACAAAACCACAAACAGGCGAATATAAAGATTTGCCTAATTTTTTGTTCCTTAAGGAATTTAGAGTATCTCCAGAGGAGCTTACAAATTATACGGTAGGTCAGGTGTTGGGCGTTGAGATGTTTGAGGAGGGGACAAAGGCATGTATTTCGGGACTTACAAAGGGAAGAGGATTTCAGGGGGTTGTGAAACGTTATGGTTTCAAAGGGGGACCAAAAACTCATGGTCAAAAGAATCGTCATCGTGCTCCAGGATCTATTGGTGCAACGACCCCGCAGCAAGTTATTAAAGGGAGAAGAATGGCAGGAAGAATGGGGGGGCAACGAAAAACCATAAAAAATCTTACTATTATCCGTGTAGATAAGGAAAATCAACTTATTGCACTCAAGGGTAATGTTCCTGGAAATAAAGGGGGTCTTATAGAAGTAATGTCATAGAATATCATGAAAGCTGATTTGTACAATTCAACAGGGGCAATAGTGGGGACTATCGATGCATCAGATAGGATTTTTGGTGTCAGATGGAATGGAGATCTTATGCGCCAAGTCCTTAATACTTATGGAGCAAATGAGAGACGTCCCCTTGCCCATACAAAAGGACGAGGAGAGGTAAGTGGAGGAGGTAAAAAACCTTGGAAACAAAAAGGTACAGGTCGTGCGCGTGTAGGTTCAAATCGATCTCCTATTTGGAGAAAGGGGGGGGTAACTCACGGTCCAATTAAAGATAAGGATTACCACAAAATCCTCCCCAAAAAAATGGCACGAAAGGCTACTGTTATGGCACTGTCGCAAAAACTACGCGACAAGGAACTTAAATTTATAGGTGGTATAGAATATATTGAACCAAAGACAAAAGTTACCGCAACACTCTTGAAACCTTTCGCAGATTTAAAAAAGAAGAATCAACTTTTAATTATTGTCTCTGAAAGAAAAGAGGCTCTCAATCATTCCTTAAGTAATATCAAGGCTGCGGATTGGGTTCTTGCAAACGATTTGAATGCAAAAAAACTTATTGGACACAAAAACATTATTATTTTAGAAGAGGCGCTTCCTCTTATGGAAAAACAATATAATACCCTATAGAAAATAAAAACTATGGCTTTTTCGTCATTTAAAACCGCTGGTATTACCAAAACAAACTCAAAGAAAAAAGAGGCGCAGGTTTTTGTTGATCCACAAGACAATGAAGGAGCACACAACGTAGTTGTATATGATAAGGTGGGATTGCTTTGGAATCTTGTAAAACATCCATGGTTTACAGAAAAAGCACTTAACGGAACTGCGCAAAATAAATATGTCTTTAAAGTTTCTCCTGAGGCAAACAAACCAGAGGTCAAGAAGCTTATTGAGCGTGGTTATAATGTAAAAGTTTCGTCGGTACATATAGTGAACATCCCTGGAAAACCTCGTAGGCGTGGTGCGCATAAAGGCGAAAAACCAGGATATAAAAAGGCGATTGTTACCCTAAAGAAAGGAAGCACGTTAGAAGTTGCTACCCAATAATATGAAAAAGTACGCCCCAAAAACACCCTCATTACGTCATATAACAGTAACTGATTATTCAGGACTAAGTGGTGTTGCTCCATTTCCCGGACTTATGAGAAAGATAGCCAAGAAGGGGGGAAGAAATCATCATGGAAGAATTACAATGCGTCATCAGGGGGGAGAAAATAAGAAACGGTATCGAATGGTGGATTTTCGACAGAATAAGATAAATATTCCTGCAATAGTAAAAACATTAGAGTATGATCCCTATCGTACGGCGTTTATTGCTCTTGTGTGCTATAAGGATGGTGAATATCGTTATATTCTTGCCCCCCACGGATTAAAAGTGGGGGGTGAAGTTATTACATCAGAGTCAGCGCCTTTCAAACCAGGAAATAGGGTTCCTTTGGGTACGATTCCTCCTGGCCAACAAGTACACAATATTGAGTTAGAACCAGGAAGGGGTGGAGCACTTATTCGATCCGCCGGTTCTTATGCGGAAGTGTTGGGTCATGATGGAACATATACTCACCTTAAGATGCCTTCAAGCGAAGTACGTATGATACGTTCTCTTTCTTATGCAAGTATTGGTCAACTTTCAAATCCAGAACACAATTTGACCAATACAGGAAAGGCGGGGAAATCTCGCCATAAAGGAATTAGACCAACGGTACGTGGATCAGTTATGAACCCAAGGGACCATCCTTATGGCGGCGGTGAGGGTAAACAATCCCGTGGTACACGAAGAAGTAAGGATAAGTGGGGTAACATTACGGGAGGAAGAAAAACGCGAAGAAAGAAAAAGTGGAGCGGAAAACTTATTCTTCAGAGGAGAAAGAAAAAGAAATAAGTTGAAAAATTTTAAGTATAGGTATATAATCACCCATTCCTAATTAAGTGATACTTAGAAGCTATTTATGAGCAGATCAATTAAAAAAGGTCCTTATGTTGATGAGAAACTCGCCCTGAAGGTGGTTAAGTTAAAGGCGGGTGCAAAAATTGTTATCAATACGTGGGCAAGAGCTTCTTCGATTAGTCCAGAAATGGTGGGGGCAACAGTGAATGTTTATAATGGTAAGATATTTATTCCCGTGTTTATCATGGAGGAAATGGTAGGGCATAAATTAGGAGAGTTCTCACCCACTAAAAAATTTGTACGTCACGGCGGAAAGATGCAAAAAGAGCTTGAACAAAAAGCTAAAATAGACTAAAACCATGCCACAGGCAATCTCAAGAGCAACATTACGATATCTTCACATCGCGCCAAGAAAGACGCGATTGGTTGCTAGTCTTTTGAAGGGTAAGTCAGTAAGTGTGGCAGAGGCTGAACTAAGATATAGTACCAAAAAAGCAGCAAAGCCAATTTTAAAACTTCTTCGTTCCGTTATCGCAAATGCAAAAGCAGCTTCTTTTGAGCCAGAGAAGCTTTATATTGTTGATTTACGCGTTGATCAGGGTCCTATGTCTAAGCGTTTTATGCCGCGCGCGAGTGGAAGGGCGGTTACTATCCAAAAGAAGACGTCACATATCTATATTACTGTTGCAGAGAAAAAAACAGGTACGCAGAAATTTAGGGAATTCTATAAACCACAAAGTAAAAAAGAGGCGAAGCGGCTTGTAAGGGATTTCGAGAAAGAGAAAAACAAGAAGGGGGAGCTAAAGAAGGAGGTCGCTACGGAAACTCAAGGAGTTATTAAAAAAATGTTTAGAAGAAAATCTGTTTAAGTCTTATGGGACACAAAATTCATCCAAAATCATTTCGCCTTGGTGTGCAAAGCACATGGACGAGCAGGTGGCTCATGGGCAAGAAAAAATTCCCCTATCTTCTTGAGGAGGATTGGAGTATTCGTGAGTATCTCGCCGTGCGACTTAAACATACCGAAGTTGATTCGATTTCGATCGAACGTTCTGGAAGCAATCTTAAAATAACTATTCGTGTTTCGAAGCCGGGTCTTGTTATTGGAAGAGGAGGAAAAGATATAGAGCTTTTGAAAAAAGGTGTTGAAAAAATTTTGAATACTATTACAAAAAAATATCCAAAGCACACTACAACAAAACGTACTCTTTCTCTAAATGTTGAAGAGGTGCCAAAACAAGATACAAGTGCGGTAGTGATGGCTCAAGAGCTTGCGGGGCAAATTGAACGACGTAACCCATTCCGAAGGACGATGAAAAGATACTTGGACCTTATTTTGCAAAATACAAAAATTTCTGGAGCAAAAATTCGCATGTCGGGTAGATTAGATGGAAACGAAATTTCACGCGCAGAGTGGCTCGCAAAAGGAAAAATTCCTCTTCAGACATTGCGCGCTCTCATTGATTATGGTGAAGCAACTGCGCATTGTACGTATGGTGCTGTTGGGATCAAGGTATGGATTTATAAAGGTGAATTCTTGACGGAAAAAATATGATGATTCCAAAGAAGGTAAAACATAGAAAGTGGCAAAAAGGACGAAACAAAAAACGTTTGGTGGAAACACGGGGAACTGATCTTACCTATGGGATGCTTGGGCTTCAGGCATCGGAGGCCGCATGGATAAATTCGAGACAGATAGAGGCTGCGCGAAAATCCATTGTTTTTTTCTTAAAAAAGGGAGGTAAGCTTTGGATCCGCATTTTTCCCGATAAACCAGTCACGAAACGTCCACCAGAGGTAACTATGGGGGGTGGTAAGGGAGCAGTGGATCACTATGTGTTTCCTGTGCGTCCAGGAAGAATGTTGTTTGAGCTTGACGGACTTTTAGAGGTAAACGCGCGAGAGGCTCTTCGAAGAGCGGCGCATAAGCTTCCTATTAAGACAAGGATTATTGCAAAAATATGAAGGTGAAAGCATTACGTGAATTAAACAGAGAGGAGCTTGTAAAAGCGCTTCATGAAAAACACCAGATTCTCAAGGATCTACGTTTTGAAATTGCTCAAGGAAAGGTTAAAAATGCGCATGTTATTCGATCTACCAAGAAAGAGATAGCACGCATACTCACTATTTTTAATAGTAAATAATATATGGCACACCGAACTTTTGAAGGTATTGTAGTAAGTGATGCGATGCAAAAAACGCGTGTTATTGAAATTATTCGTTTTAAGAAACACCCCCGATATCATAAGTTATTAAAAGTTTCCGAAAGATTGAAAGCACATGATGAGAAAAATGAGTTTAAGAAGGGAGACAGGGTCGTTATTGAAGAAACAAGACCGCTCTCTAGACAAAAACGTTGGAATATCGTTAAATTAATAGCCCGTAAAGAAATTACGGAGAATCTAGAATCTAGTAGCTAGAATACGGAACGAAATGTTCGTTTCTTCTAGATTCCAACTTCTAAATTCTAAGAATTATGATTCAAGATAAGACTATATTGCAAGTAGCAGATAATTCTGGCGCTAAAACCGTTCGTTGTTTTAAGGTGCTTGGCGGGTCAAAGCGTCGCTATGCTGGTATAGGAGATGTTATTGTTGCTTCTGTGCAAGGAGCAGAACCAAGAAAGGCGATTAAAAAGAAAGATATTGTAAAAGCGCTTGTAATACGCACAAAGGATGTTTTGAGAAGAAATAATGGGACGAGTGTCCGTTTTGGTGAAAATGCAGTAGTTATTCTTGATACAAATTTAACTGACCCTAAGGCAAGCCGTATTTTTGGTCCTGTACCACGAGAACTTAAAGAAATGGGCTATACCAAAATTATCTCAATGGCAGAAAATATTGTTTAGTTCTATAAAAATATGATTAAGAAAGGCGACAACGTATATGTAACAACAGGGAAGGAGCGTGGAAAAACCGGACGTGTTTTAAGAGTGATACGAGAGATAGAGAGGGTAGTAATTGAAGGAGTCAATGTCTACAAAAAACACATGCGTCCAAAGAAACAAGGACAAAAGGGAGAAATTGTTTCTGTTTCAAGGAGTATGAATATTTCAAACGTAATGATCGTTTGTTCAAAGTGTGGAGAAAGAACACGAGTGGGCCACACCATAACAGGAGACACGAAGGTAAGAACATGTAAAAAATGTAAAGGAGAGGTGTAATATATCATATCAGTATGCCAGGTAGTGAAAAGTCGACAATAAACTCAAATTCACCACGTGGTGTAATCAAGAAACTAAATATAAAAATATAACATTACTAGAGAGTTAATTTATCCGCCCACGGCGGAAAGTCGACTTTCTACTACCTGGTATGACTAAAAAGACAGTTACAAAAGAAAATAGCATGGCAACTCCTCGGGTTATGAAGGTGGTGCTTAATACTGGCATAGGGAGAATAATGAACCAGACTAAAAACCAAAAAGAGGTTCTCCAAGATGTTACTCGTCTTTTTCAATCTTTGGGAGGGCAAAAACCACAGGTAATTACCAGTAACAAATCAATTGCAACATTTAAATTAAGAAAGGGTATGCCTATTGGTTTAAGAATTACTTTGCGGGGAAAACGAGCAAAAGATTTTATCCAAAGACTCGTAAGTCTTGTTCTGCCCCGAGTACGTGATTTTAGAGGTATCGCCCTTTCTTCTCTTTCGATGAATAGTTTATCATTGGGGTTCAGAGAGCACATTGTATTTCCTGAAGTAATGAACGAGAATGCAAAAGTACCGTTTTCTTTGCAGGCAACAATAGTGAGTACTGCAAAAACAAAAGATGCTTCGAGAACTCTTTTTGAGTCGTTAGGAATACGATTTTCTGTCAAAGACGAATCAACTCTTGGCAGAAAAAAATAATAATATCAAAAGAATATGGCAAAAAGTTCAGTTATAGCACGTGCATTAAAACCACCAAAATTTAGTACTCGAATAGTACGTCGTTGTTTTAAGTGTGGACGAAAGAGGGGATATATACGAGATTTTAATCTTTGTAGAATCTGTTTTCGCGAGCTTGGGTCTCGAGGTCAAATCCCAGGAGTGAGAAAATCATCATGGTAATATTTAACATATTATGAATCCCTTTTTAGAAATGATAACAAAAATAAGAAATGCCTATCTCGCCAAGAAAGAAATAGTCAAGGTTGTTTCTACACGGCTTAATATAAAAATTGTTGATCTTCTTGTGCAGGAAGGATATCTTGAGGGTGTAATCAAGAAGGGTAGGGGTATTAAAAAATATCTCGAGATAAAACTTGCGTATAAAGAAGGTGTACCCAATATTACAAAGCTTGGGTTAGTAAGTAAGCCGGGGCGTCGTGTGTATAAGGGGGCACAGGAAATAAGAAGGGTGCGGAATGGATATGGCATGAGCCTTGTTTCAACATCTCATGGTCTTCTTACAGACAAAGAGGCACGTGCAAAGAAATTAGGAGGAGAGGTACTCCTCGAAGTATATTAATATGTCAAAGATAGGAAAAAAAGAAATTATTATACCTAGCGATGTAACCGTCACCCTCGACCCGGGTACTATTACTGTTTCGGGAAAAAGGGGTAAGGTGTCCATTCATCGCCTTGATGGCCTTACCATCTCAAATAATAATGGGGTAGTTACCGTTGAAAGACCGGAGCGTTCTCCCAACAAAAAAATTAATGCCTTTTGGGGTACCCAACAATCAATTCTCGCTGGTGCCGTGAAGGGGGTCCAGGAAGGATATGAGAAAAAACTAGAACTTGAGGGGGTAGGATATAAGGCAATAATGGAGGGTAAGACACTTGTTCTTAGTCTCGGTCTCAGTCACACCGTTCGCGTGGAACCTCCTGAAGGAATAGATATTGTAGTAGTAAAAAATAGCATGACTATTTCGGGTGTTGATAAGGCCCTTGTAGGTCAAGTTGCTGCAAATATTCGTGCATTTAAGAAACCAGAACCCTACAAAGGAAAGGGTATCAGGTATGCGGGTGAGATTATTCGTCGTAAATCAGGTAAGAAGATGGCAGGTTCTGCATAAAACCTTTAAAGAGACTTAGATTATGA
>JACRHX010000066.1 GCA_016211955.1 Parcubacteria group bacterium
ATCATAAAATAAAATAGGCGTTTTGTGAACGCCTATCGATATTTTGTTATTGAGGTGCAAGACATTGTTCAAAATACCGTGTATGAGCCCCCAGGTCGCGGATAGTTGCATAGTGTTCCTCGCGGGATTTAAAGACAGGAAGGAGTGGAGAGGAGGGGGATGTAATAAGAGAGAGCCACATAATGGTGGCTGTTGCGTTTCGTGCACAGCCATCTGCCCATGGATGAATTTCGCCATCAATCATAAGATCTGCAAAGGCAAGAAGTTCTGCTTGTTCGAGTGTTCCCCAACGCGTTTGAAGTATTTTTTTAAAGAGGGCTTTATAGAACGTATCCATTTCGAATTCTAATTCGAGGGGATCTGGGTTGAATGTGGTGTAGGAAACAGACCAAACTCTATAACGCCGATTAATTCTCCAATTTTTCCCGTCAAGCTCTCTGCGCCTTGCTGCGATAGTTTCAAGTTCTTTATGTCGCTCTTTATAAAAGGTTGGGTCTTGAAGTCCATCATTGATACAGTCGTACCAGCACTCCATCAGTATTCTTATTTTTGTTGGGGTATTGGGTACAATCGTACGAATTCTCCAAATCATTTGTATAAGACGTTTTGTATTTGTTCTAACTTGAGCTTTGAGGTCGGCGCCCTCTTTAAGGAGTTTTTTCTTGTCCTTGCTTGTACTCGTGTCGGAAATTCCTCTTGCGGTTCTGCTTCGGCTTGTAAGATTCATTTCGAAAACATCCGAGAATGTTTCGCAATCCAACTTCATTGTGCTTGTCTCCTTTTTTATAAGGATCTAACTAAGAATTAGCATATCGTTATTGGGGAGTAAAGACTGTGTAATAAAAATCAAAAATCCCATGCGGGGTTCTCAGAACAAAAGAATTTAAAAGGGTGCGTTTTCATTATAGAAAATTTTAAAAATCTACTATTTTTGCTATCATCAAATAGTGTTTGAAATAATTTTATTATAAACATGTCAGATCACATTACTGAGAAACAAGACGATGTGTGGCTCATCAAATTATTTAAGAATCCCGAGATAATACTCTCTTCAGAAAAATCAGATATTGATTGGTCTACGACGATCGATTTCCAAGTTTTTAGTGAATTCTTGGTTAGTGACATCAAAGAAATGCAAGAGCGGTTGAAGAACGCGGATCATGAATATTTTTATTATGTCTGTCGGCACACCTTTAATATCATGGATTGGATCAGGCTTATTGTTGATGCCGGTTTCTCGACCTTTGATGACGCTTTCGAACAGTTGTTTGATAAACACTTTGGAGATAAAAACATTTTGCAAAGCATGTACGACGCTTGCTTTGAGAGGTGGATTTCTCAAAGTAGGGGACAGCAGAAAATCGGAGAAAACTTCTATAACGTTCTCGACGACAATATATATTACCGAAATCGTTTTGGCCAGTGGTTTAACGTCGATAGAACAACAGCTTTCGACCTTAAGTCAAACAAAGAACGTATTAACGATGGTAATACGATTGATCAATTAAATAGTGAGTATAAGGAGACTTGGTACGATGCCATTCTCAGGCGGTGGGAGGATAAACACTATCGGGGAGTATTACCAGATGATTTTTTAAAATTTGACGATAAAGAAACAAGCCCAGAAGCATATTTTGACTTTACAATAGCACGTATTAAGACGTTATTAAAAAATCCAGTATCAGTTGTTGAATTGGACCGTTGGAACGGCGATGAGATTGTGGATCTCGAATCTATGATAAAAATCAGTGCTCTTGTGTTAGATATGACTGCGAAAAGACGAAGTGATGATAGTCATACTCTATATCTCTTGCGAGATTGCTTGATGTTCTATGAAGCGCATAAGATTATCGATATTTTAAACTCAGAAGATACCTCCGCTGACCAAATACTGATTGGTCGAAAACTACTTAGCTATGAGCTGAGAGACTGGGGATACTATGTCGTAACGCTACAAGCCCTTTATAATGCACACAAGCATTACCCCGCAAATTTTACAGAGTTTTATAACGAGTATGCGCGATTGTTGGATATGTTTGTTTCCTTAAATTCTGGGTTCGCGGCGGTAATAGCCAATCTGGCAGATTATATCAAAGAGCATGTTCGAACAGATAAAAACAAAATAGTTGTTTTTGATATAGGATTTCAGGGTTCCATAGCCCTTTTATCAAAATACGTAATAGATCGTCACATTAGGCCGTCTCATTCAAGTGGTAACATAGAGACGGATGTGAAAATTGGTGTGGGTGCCGAGTGGTCAAAAAAATTGTTTGGAGATAGGCACGAGAACGATTATTTCCCCTTTTTAAATCGCGTTCAGCTAGCAGCAAGAAGCGATGAACTGTATCATTACAAACTCGACAGTCTTCATTCTGGTAAACTTCAGGTTGTAATGGGAGATAAGAAATGGCAACACAAAGCCGCGATAGAACTAGTGGTACTTGTAATGGTCGCCTTGTTGGAACACTAGATCCAACTTATCTTGGGTGGTTTAGTCTTCAGGCTATTCACCTTATTCATGGTCTCCTCGTTTTTACTGAGGCAGACACAGGGATTTTTCTTGCACTCCGTGCAATCATTTGCTTGTCTCACGGAGCCATCCTGACTATTGTTTAATTCGTTGTCCATACACTATATTATGAGAGTTATTTTATAAATGGGGAGTATCTATCGGATTATCTAACATATCACAGCTCTTTTTAATATATTCTTTTGATCGTTCTAAGTCCGCAGGGTGGGTGGAAAGTGCGTGTCCAAGCTCATCATTTGGTGCATTATATTTAACATTCCCCTGGGCATCAATCGAAACGTCTGGGAACTCTCTGGCAATGGGTTCGAGTAGATCTACCGAGTCCGGTCCCAACCCTCCTGCCACAGCGAGACCGAGACCCGGGAGCTCCTTCCGGATTGTTCTTAGCAGGGGGAGAAGCCCTTCCGTCTCCATGCCCTTTCCCTGCCCCATGCTCATATCAAGCAAGGCGTAATCAATTGAGTCTCCGTATTCACGAAGTCGATTTGCTACTTCCCGATGGTCACCGCCGACCTCTTTAAGGGCGAACTTTCCAACTTGTAAAATAATAGCGATGTTTTTATTTTTTTCTTTGAATTTTTTTATTTCATTCGGATTCGGCCACGTGACGTCAATTTGAATCGCATGCAAGTACTCGTCGCCGTATGTTACGACTAGTTCGAGGTTCTCAAAAATATCCTTGCCTTTGTTGGGGCCATATAAGTCCGCATAATGCACTGTGTTTAGTACATCAGGATCGTCGATAAAACCTCCTGCTAGATTTTCTCTTGTTGGAAAAACTTCACGTACCCCATCGCATTCTGGAATGCCGATTCCTCTATCAGGATGCAAGGCGAGAGGATGTGTCATAACTCCAATCATAACCTTTCGGTCTGGGTTTTTACGTTCTTTTCGAAGTTCACCTGCCATAGCACGAGCTTCCTCTGGGCTGTAAACATCACAGACACCAGAGTAACTCTCAAGTATCCTTATCGTCTCGCTATTTTCTGACTTTTTCTCATCAGGAGTTAAAATGTGGTTATCCTTTTGATTCGGATGTAAACCCTTACTTTCCATAAAATTGTTTCAAAATTTTTTTTGGTGGTGTTTGTTGGAAAAAGTCAGAACTCATTTTGAACAGAATCCCGACTGATTCGCTACGCCCCGCCGCCCTGCTCGTTCAGAGCAGAGTCCCGCAAAAAAGTTTTCTTTTCCTTTTAGAAGAAAAAATCGGGCGGCTGCAAATCAAAAAATGTGAAGAAAACTTTTTTGCGGGATGGCGAGCGTTAGCGAGCGGCGGCGGGGC
>JACRHX010000004.1 GCA_016211955.1 Parcubacteria group bacterium
GAATCACATCCAGAGTAGTAAATTCATAAGCCCCTATCTTAGACTGAGCATTGGTGATCTGGTTTAGTATGGTGGATTTCCCCACTGAAGGAAACCCTTTCCTTCGACAGGCTCAGGATAAACTAGCTCAGGGACTATATCATAAACACATGCTTACTCAGGGTTGTGAGGAGATACAAACAGGTGCATTGCATTTATTTTATAGATGTGTTATAATGTATGCATAGAAAAGGAGGCATCATATATGCTGACGTATCATATGGACGGATGTTTGTACAAAGGAATACTTATTGCGGATTTTACTCCGGTAGAGACTAGGGAAGAGAAGGTGGTTATGTACGTTGAGAAGGGAAAGGTTCCTAAGCAGAGTTTTTTTGGGATTGGCGATGTTGTGGAAGGATGGCGTGAAATATTTGTACGTGAATTGAACGAAAAGATTGTGAAAGAGGTTCTTGCTCATTCGAATAAAATATCGACAACCGAAATTAGGATTGTCGAGGCGCATCAACGTCTTACCCCGGCTACCTTTCCTAAATAAAAAACCGTGCCACAATGTTGTGGCTTTTTTATTTCCACAAAGCGAGTTGAATTTGTTTATCCAAGAATTCTGGGAAGGATATGTCAGCAGCTTTTGCTGCTTTGGGGCATAGGCTTGCTTCGGTAAGGCCGGGAATAGTGTTGATCTCTAGAAAATAAAGCCTATTGTCTTTTTTTGAAAGAATAAAATCAGAACGGGTGAGGCCATCACATCCAAGGGCGAGATGAATTTTTTTACTTAGGCGATAAAGCTCGGAAGAACCTTTTTTATCAATAGGGGCCGGGCAAATTTCTTGCGTTTTCTTTGAGAGATATTTTGCGTTGTAATCGAAAAAAGTTCCCGGAGAGACTATTTCTATGGGAGGAAGGGCGATAAGATTGTTATCTTTTGAATTCCCCATGATCGCACAGGTGAGCTCTCTCCCTTCTATGTATTCTTGAACAAGAACTGTTTGATCTTCTTTAAATGCTTTGTGTAATGCAGTCCTGAATTTTATTTTTTCTTTCACAATGCTTACTCCCACGCTCGAGCCTGATGCATTTGGTTTTACAACACAGGGGAATTTAAGCGTTGGTATTATTTTTTCATTTTTTTGTAAAAAAATAGACTTTGGCATTCGTATATTATGCGAGATGAGAAGTTCTGCGGTTTTTGCCTTATCCATACCAAGCGCACTTGCAAGCATTCCTGAGCCCGTGTAGGGGATTTGGAGGGTGTCTAAAATGGCTTGTACCTTGCCATCCTCGCCAAATGCGCCATGAAGTGCAATAAAAATAATATCGAAACGATCTTCCAGATCATTACCAGGAAGAACGGTGAGAAATTTTTTATTGTCAAAAAGACACTTCCCATCTTTTGTAATTTCTATCTTTGACACATCATAAAGATCCCGCGAAAGATTGCGTATTACTTGTTCCCCAGACAATAACGACACCTCTCGTTCATTAGAGGTACCGCCCATTAGTACACCAACTCGTATCTTTTTCATATAAGAACTTATATATTTGGCACATTACTTCGTCAAACGCTCCGGTGCTCGACGCTGTATTATCTGAAATACAGCTTACTCTGCTCCTCGCGTTTTCTTCGTACTGCATCCAAATGCATAAGTTCTTTTAGTATAAGGCATATTAACACTATTTGTCATTCTGATTCTGAGCTTGTCGAAGGAGAAGAATCTCTCGATTTCGAGGGGGGCAGTAGTAAAGAGATCCTTCATTGCATTCAGGATGACGATTGTATTTATTCACAGGGTTTGTATTTGACTCACATTTTTTTCTGATATAATGAAGACAAGATCCCGTTTTTCGGATCAAATAATTTCCTTCGGGACATCCTATTATTACTATAACCCTTGGGTTGTATGTTGCGGATACCCACTTGGCTTTGTGCCGGAAAAACGGGGTTTTAAATTAAAAAACGAGGAATCTCCTCGCTTTTTTATAAGTGTACTACTATTGATACGCGTCATAAAGTGCATTGGCTATTTTTCCTGCTTCTTCAAATTCTTTTCTGAAAAATCGCCATTCGTGGGGAATTCCTTGAACTCCTATATGTGCACCGATGAGGGCACCAACGATTGATGCATTGGTGTCTGTATCTCCACCCGCATTTACTGCTTCCAGGATTCCACGCCGGAAATCGTAGGGATGTCGCAAAAATGTTGCAATTGAGAAGGGGATCGATTCTGGCGCAAAAGAACTTACACCCAATATACTACGAACTTCCTCTTTGCGAGAAGAGACAAGGTTGTGCTCAATGATTTTTTTGAGGCGCGAGGAAATGGTATCTCTTTGGCGTTCGGTGACGGGGATAAATTTTTCCAAATCCCACTCTGCCCATTGTGTGTGCCCAATTATTTCTTGAAGAAAAAGAAGAGCGGGACTTTGTTCTGATAGGAGTCCCAACTTCTTTTTTGAGACAGGGAGATATTGAGTAATGAGGGATATAATAGCTCTTCCTACCGAATACGCGCAAAAAGAAGCTCTTGGGTCTCCATGAGTCAAGGAGCCAAGATTCATAATATGGGAATAAAGAGAGATCCCAACACATTCCGGTTGTTTTAGAAATCGTAATGCATTCCAAAGAGCAAGTGGTGAAACCTTCATCGCAATACCATTTCCGCACCCCTTTGGATTACAGAAGGTATGGTGTCTCATGATTTCATGCGTCGCATCGGGATGTTCCCTGAAAAATTTTTGAACACGTTCAATGCCACGACGAGTGCTTCCACCCCAGCCAAGGGTGGTACGTTCAAGTTCTTCTATATGCTCTTTTGCGCAATCAATATGGTTATAGCCTCCATTTTTGATAAGTGATCGGGCGACTACTTGAGTAAGTTGCCAATCGTCCGTGGTGTCTCCTGCACGAAGCGACATAGTGTCTCTAATGCGTGTTTGAACGGGATCATGAAAACTGGTAACCCCCTTTCCATTCGTAGCGTTTATAATTTCATCGTGGGACATAATTTCCCATGGCATTCCCATAGCATCGCCAATCATAACTCCCAAAAGGCACCCGTGAATTTTGTCCTGCGTAGATATAATAGCCACTGTATTGTACCTCCGATAGTTTTCTAGGATCTAAGTCCGTTTTCCCACATTTTCAATATTAAGTCCAGAAAAATCGGCACTGTTCGATAATCTCATAATTACTAGTGCCTGAGCCTGTCGAAGGCCTACATTTCTTTAAGGAAACCCTTCGACTTTGCTCAGGGAATATCATGTTTCCGAACAGCGCTAGAAAAATCTAATAAAGGTGTGGTTTTTTGAAAGGAATGAGGGCACAAATAGTTGCAAGCGTATAAAAATGAGCACAATCGATAAGGTTGTCAGTGAGCATACCAATAGCTCCATTTTTTTGTTTTGAGTTGGTGCCACCAAAGATGATATCGTCTGCATCGCCAAGCTCTTTTCCCTGTCGCACAAGCGAGGCGACGGGGGTTGGTAGAAAGAAGGTTCCTGTTTTTCCCTTACCCCAACGTTGTTCTTTAGAATGAACTACAATCCATGCAAATGTCCCAAGGTGTTCATCGTGCTCATCTACGCCTCCCTCCATGCCAACCCAATAGTCTGCGTATGGCGAATGTGCCTTTGCATTGTTTACACGATTTACTGCACCCCGAAACGTTTCCCTATCGCTTCGAGGTTGATCTGCAACATTCGAGACAACCGAAACACCTTCAACCTCAAAATTTTGATCAGGAAACATCTGTTGAAATCCTTCGAGTGTCGCTTTTATTTTTACAGGATTTTTGGAAGCAACAATTATTTTTTTCATCCCGTTAGAGTTTTTACTAGTTATTAGTATATCAAATATTATACTCTACTTTATAATTTTATTCTGACATCACTTATAGAATTGAACAAAACTCTAACGGGATTCATGGGTTTTATTAAGTTTAGCACAAAGGTATGTAAAATTTATTCGACTTGTGAAGGTGTGTATGATATTATTTTGCTTAGCTCATTACCAAAAGAGGAGTAGTCGAAAGATGAGCAATGAAACCGAGGCGGAATTTGAATATGAGAAACGTTTAGAACGAGAAAAAGCAAAGGCAAGAGAAAAATATGGAGATACATGTACCAATGCTCTTGGAAATCTTGAACACGACGCACAGGATTATGCTATTAACGAGCTTGTCGGATTAGATAGGTACGCAGAGATTATTATTGCGCGAGCAAACTTATACGGAAGAGAAGATGGTATTCTTCTTGGAGAAGATATTCGTGTTTTTGCACATTTGTTGGCAAAAAGACTTATTATGTATAGAAATTGTCTTCGTGTGTGTGGGGTCGAGCTTGGTAAATCTGAGCAGAGAGGATAGTTAAAAACAAAAACCCGGGGGAATCCCTCGGGTTTTTATTCTGTTTTTTCTCCAGGTGTGTGTGATTATTGTTGTCCTGCGGCAGAGGTACCGATACCTCCCGAAGATGGCATACCCGCCACCCTCGGTCCTTGTTGGAACCCTCCAGGTCCTTGAGGTCCCCCCATTCCTCCAGGTCCTTGTTGTGGTCCTCCTTGTCCGGATCCAAAGCCTTGTGGAATAGTAAATTGTTGATAAGACTGTTGATTTGAAAGTTGTGGAAGTGGGACACCTTCGGCATTAGCATCAGCCCAATCGCGAATTTGCGATATAAGACCATAATATTCTTCCATCGCTGACATAAGAGTCTCTGGATCAGTGTCGGGAGATTTTAGTAATGCAGCCACTTCATTTATCTTAGATATAAGTTCATCTGCCAACGACTGTAATTCGGTGGTATCAATATCCTTTTTATTTAACTTTGCAATATAGCTTTTTAGTTGTGCTGGGATCTTTTTTGAGCTAGAAACAAAGTTTTTTGAATTATTAACCATCTGAATAAAGGCGCTCTTTTCAAAAAACGTATCCATGAGGTCTTTCATATCACTTAGTGTTTCAAACGCCTCATCTCTTTTCCCCTCTTTCATCAACGAGACAGCAGTGTCGCGCGCTGTTGTAATTTGGGTTAGTAGTGTTTGCTCCTCATTAAGTGTTTTTGAGAGATCAGATCCTTTTAGCGCAAGTTTTGCTCCTGTTTTTTGGTCATTTTTATAGCTTTTTGTAGCTTGTGCAATACCGGCATTAATCATTTTCATCATTTGTGTCCATTGTTGTGTGAGGCGTTGCAATTGTTGTTGTTCTTCACGAAGAGTGTCCATATACTCGGAAAGCGTTTGTGGATCTATGTCGGATGGTGAGGACGTCAAGAGAGTTTTTACTTTTGAAAGTGCATCGGCAACGGTTTGTGGTGATCCGATTCCTAATTTTACTGCCTTTGCTAGTAGGGTTTCAAGCTGTTTTACTGCTTTTGTCCATTGAGCAAGCATCATCTTTGTGACGGCCACGTCCTGATCTTGTTGATTTGGTTCTTGATCTTGATCAGAAAAACACCTTGCTCCTCCTTGTAGACATGGTCGATTTTGATCCTGTGGTTTATTTTGTTGTTCGGGTCTTTCTTGGTTAGGTCGTGGTTGGTTCGTTTTTTGATACTGCACTTGCTGGTCTTGTCCCATTTTGCATGGAGTTGCTTCGCTTGGCATTGTGCCAGAAACGCATGGTGGCAATGTACTCATCTTATCTGAGGTCATTTGGCAGGGATTTTCTCTACTAGGCGTTTGACCCGAGGCACATTTTGGCATATTGGGCATCGTTTGATTGTCTCGTTGTCTTTCTTGCTGATACTGTCCTTGCTGTGGCTGATACTGTGTAGAGGGTTGTTGATTGTTTGTTGAAGGAGGTGCTGATTCACCCGGTGTGGGGGTTGGTGATGATGGAGGAGGTGATTGTGGTGCTGGCTGGGATGATGGAGGTGTCATTGTTGGTGGAGGCGTTCCGCCAGTTTCTAACTGAGCTAAACCACTTGCTGGATTAGCCTGAAGTCTCGCAAGCGCTGCCTTAAAAAAAGCAGGAACTTTGAGTGAAAACGCATCTGCGGGTTGCACTAATCCAATAAGAAGGAACAGGGTAACCGAAGATGATAACAAATACGACATATATTTTTTCATATTTTTTAAAACTATTTAAACTTTTAATAATAAAAAGAAAAATAAAACCCTTTTCGACGTTTAGTGATTTCATTTTAAACGGTTTAGAAGAAATCCACAACGATAAGGCTGTGGATTTCTTGGTACGCACAATTTAGTTGGGTTGCCCACAAGGTAGACGAGAGCCTTGAACAGCTTTGTTTGTCGGACCAGGCAGAACCCCGCAAAAAATTACTGCGCAATTTAACGGTGCAGGTCGAACTAAGCTTGTATTGCGTCGGGTCGCCGGGAATCGAACCCGGCCTACATGCACCCCATGCATGCGTACTACCGATATACTACGACCCGAGTAAAAAATAAAAAAGCTTGTTACCCACAAGCTTATCAAAGAGAATTTTTCCACGCAACTTCGTTAGAACTTTTTCATTTGGATGGAGTTCGAGGAAAAAGTGATAAAAGAAACTATTCGTTTCATTTATCAGAGTAAGTGATATTTAACAATATCACGTCGAGTATCGGAACTTTTGACGAAGAAATACGCCAAAGGGGAAAGTTCTTATAGACCCCTTTTGGCGATGGTCTTAATACACTTAACACACGATTTTACTCTCCCTGGCCCCATAGGATTTTTAAACCATTGGAGGTTTGGCTGTTTCTTAAACATGTTGGTTGGGTTATAATTACCTCGGAGGAGGATTCTCATACCCACCTTGGTTCCACTTTTTTCACAGAAAAAACATTGTTTCATAGTACGTAGTATGTTAGGGATTAGTTTGTTAGATTTTAGGTTCTTGTATTTACGATTCTTTCCCAACACCTAAAAAACTAACACACTAAAACCTAACACATGTATATGGATTATTCAATAGCTATCCTACAACTTATTATTTTTCTCTTTTCGGTGATTATTCATGAGATCTCTCATGGGTATGTTGCTGAAATATTGGGGGACCCCACTGCACGACGGGAGGGGAGGCTTACTTTAAATCCAATATCTCACATAGATCCTATGGGATCGATAGTATTGCCCTTGCTTCTCTTTATTTCAGGGCTTCCTATTTTTGGATGGGCACAACCAGTGCCCTATAACCCCTA
>JACRHX010000011.1 GCA_016211955.1 Parcubacteria group bacterium
GATTTTCCATAAAATCCCTTATATTTCGGTGATCCTTCGAAGCCAGGTATGGTAAATGACGTAGCACCTATGTTATATGGCGCCCCTGGTTGGTCTGCGGTAACAGGTACATCAATGGATGAGAGGATTATAGTTCCACCGGTCGTCTTCGCTCCTGGTATAGTTACCCCCGCATTGATTCTAAAGATTTTACCATCAGGAGAACGAAAGCGGGTTGTTGCAACAAGCCTTTGGGATGCAGTCGAATAAGCATTATAGATAGTAATAATTCCTGTTGCCTTTTTCGTTACCGTTTGTTTGCTTGTGGGATACTCTTTCGTGAGGGTGCGTTTAAAAACAAAAACCTTCGCTGGTATTTTTTGATTTTCGCTATCTACCGAAGTTACTTCTGTTGTAGCAGTTGCCGCCGCCTTAATTGACTTCTCTATTCGTTTCGCATGAATAACAAGAGTTGCTTTTGGGAGCATGACCGTTCCTATGTAAAAAAACAAAGAAATCGCAACGAGAACTGAGGCGGTGACAATTATTTTTTTGCGAGTTTTTTTCTTCGAAATAAACTCCTCATTCTCTTCTTCAAGTACAGATTCTTGTTTGATCTTTTGTTTTGATTTTGTTTCTTTGTGTTCGGGTTTGGTTTTTTTGCGAAGACGACCTAAAAAACCCAACTTTTTGTGTGTCTCTTCCTGTTCCTCTTCTTTGTAGAGTTCCTCAATGGGGGTTTCTTTCTCCTCCCGTAGATGATATGGCTTTATATCAAAAATGAGGTGTTCTTTATCGTCATCGGGCATACCAGGTAGTAGAAATTCGACTGTTTTTTGTCGAACCCTACCTTAGAATTGATTAGTTATTTGAGTTGCAAAAGCCAAGTTACGAAGATTCTCAAAAGTTGAATTTTCACTACCTGGCATATCTTTATTTTACCAAACAATCGTTGCATAGTACAATCCACAGTTTTAGCGCTGTTCGGAAACATAATATTCCCTGAGCAAAGTCGAAGGGTTTCCTTAAAGAAATGTAGGCCTTCGACAAGCTCAGGCACTAGTAATTATGAGGTTATCGAACAGTGCCCAGTTTTTTTGACACAGCGGCTTAATCGTGCTATTTCTATAATACCACAACAAAAGGAGATAGTTGGCTAATGAAACAGGAATTGATACATCTTTGCGAAAAGACATATACCCTCTTTCGTTTTAAGCGCAGAATCACAGAAAAAACACTTTTTGATGTTGCAAAAGCAATAGCGGGTGTAACTCTTTATCATCCAACAGGGCATCCCTTTTTTTATATCTTTGCTCTTGAGGGAGAGCATGATCTCGAGCCTATCCAGAAGGCTACTGGGAGAGACGATATCAAAAGAGAAGTAGTTTTGGGGCGACACAGTGTCCCCTTTCGGATCTGGTAAACACAATCACAAGAAAGGAAGGAGGTGAAATCATGAATCTTGATAAGGAAAATAGGGCAAAACTCGAGGAACTTGTAAAAAAGGCTGTTTGTGAAGGAGTGCGACAACATGAGGAGTATGGAAAAACCACTCCATCGATAAATCTCGAAAATCGTATTGTAGAACAGGTGATGGCGGCATTTTCACGAATCACTATTTCTGCCACCATTGAGCAGAAGGTATGCTATACATTCCCGATGAATTTTAGCCAATAATCGTAATGATAACCCGCCAAGCTTGGTGGGTTTTGCTTTTGTAGCGAGGTATCATATATAATGAAGTAACATTAAGTAAATCAATACCCATATGAATAAAACATATCTTATCTTGTTTATTGTTATAATTCTTGTTGTCATCTTTGTGGTGCAAAAATTTAGTTCCCAGTCATTGTCTGGTTATAGTGCGCAGAGTACGACAGAGCAAATAAACACAACCTCGACACAAGCAACCTCAACTACGGCAACGAGTTCAAAAAAGGTTGAGGAGCCCAAGCTTATTAAAGAGGATCTCGTCGTTGGAACAGGAAAAGAAATTTATCTTTGGAATACGGCTGTTGTTAACTACCGTGGTGTTCTTGCTGATGGAGTTCAATTTGATAGTTCGTATGAAAGGGGTCAGCCATTCTCGTTTGTCCTTGGTGCCGGAGAGGTAATTAAGGGGTGGGATGAAGGTGTTCTCGGGATGAAGGTTGGTGGAAAAAGAAAACTCATAATCCCACCCTCACTTGCGTATGGAGATCGTGGAGTTCCAAAGGTAATTCCACCAAAAGCAACGCTTGTGTTTGAGATTGAACTCTTAGGAATTAAGTAAAAAAGTGGTTGGTATTATGATACGTAAAAAAATAGCTATTTTTGTTTTTGTCCTTGTTGTAATTGTGGGGTTTGGAAGTATTGGGTACAGGCTTCTTCTACAAAAGGAGCAGTCAACCATAGAACCAGTTCTTACACCGTGGATAGAGGTAGTAATTCTTCCCGTGTTTGTTTCAA
Source organism: Parcubacteria group bacterium (assembly GCA_016211955.1). Lineage (GTDB taxonomy): Bacteria > Patescibacteriota > Minisyncoccia > UBA6257 > JACRHW01 > JACRHW01. The sequence goes on from JACRHX010000011.1 coordinate 2,428, forward strand.
ACATAGATGGGAGTTTCAAGAGAGAATTGAAAACAGGAGACGAAGTCGGGGTCGGAGCAATCATTGAGGTTAAAAAAGGAGGTGAAGCCAACATTTATTTTCCTGATGGTTCAATTGCTCGTATAGATCAGGGAACTAAGATTACCATAGATGCTGCCTCGTTTGATCCTACGTCTAAAACGCTTGTTGTTAAGGTACAACTTTTAATTGGAAGAGTGTGGTCTAAGATTTTTTCTCTTACTACTCCAGAGTCAACGTGGGAGGTAAAAACAGCAAATGCTGTAGCGACGGTGCGTGGCACCGCCTTTAGTATGTCATCCTATCCAGGAAAAGCAGAACAATTGGCGGTAGGAAGAGGTGGTGTAGCCATACAATTCTTAAAAAAGGGTGCCCCTACTGGAGATAAGATAATTGTTGAAAAAGATAAGATGATTAATTTCACAGAAAAAATCGTTCTTAGTGGAATACCCATTACAACACTGGTGAAAAATCAAGATGAATCGACACGAACGGAGATCGAGGAAGATCTTAAAAAAGATGAGGTACTAGAAAAAAAACAAGGAGGTTTTTCTCAAAATTCCAGTGAGTTTCGAAATGAAATTATTGAGGAACATGTTAACCAATCAATAGTAGGTCAAGAAAATAGCACAACAACATCTTCTGAGATTTTTCCAGAGTTTAAGGAGCTTCGTATCTTATACGAAAACAAGTACCCAAACAAAGAAATTCCCGTTAACTCTTTGATCTCCTTTAGAGCACTTCTTGTGAGAAATAACCAAACCATAGAAGATCGTGATGTAACCAGTGAAGTGAAGTGGTTGGTCCAAACAGCACAGAATATCTCCATTGGTACTATCACAAAAGGAGGTGTATTTACTGCCAAGCTCGATGAAAACTCATCAGAACAAACCGGTTCCGGAGAGGGGTTTATCACCGCTTCATGGAATGACCCCTCAACAGGAAGTATCTTTAGAGCACAAACTTCAATTTTAAAAGTTATTATCCCGGAGACACCTATTCCAGAAGGTGCTATAGATTAGTATATAAAAAATGAAAAAAGGATTTTTGTTGTTAGGACTTGTATTGTGTATCACCCTCCTTGTAGAAGGTTCTTTTTCTCATGGTTTCCTCACTAAATTTGAAAATTCACTTGAAGACATCCTCGTTACTCCAAAGCCATTCAATCAGGATATTGTGATTCTTGCAGTTGATAATGAATCAATCAGCCGTATTGGTCAGTGGCCATGGCCACGAGAAGTGTATGCGCACATTCTAAAAACACTAGAAAATGCTCATCCCAAAGCAGTGGGGATAGATATTGCCTTTCTCGAGAACTCTCGCCTTGGTGAATTCGATGATGCGGTACTTGCAACAACACTTGCCTCTATTTCTTATCCTATTATATTGTCGGCAGAAGCAGACACTCTCATTTTAGATAAAGAAATGTTGCCACGCGCGGGAATAGTACGTACTCCACTCCCCGCTTTTCTTACCTCCCGAAATGTAACAGTCGGTCATACTAATCTTATTTTAAATCCTGACGGAGTTGTGCGCAAAGTTCCTCTTAAAATTCTCTCTCGTGATGGCAATACCGTGCATTCTTTCGCTTATGAGATCTTTAATAAGACACAGAAAAATGTTTCTGTTGAAAAAAAACCTGAGACGATACCACGAATTGTCTATTCAAGAGCTCCCGGCACAATTATAAGGAAACACATTTCGAGTGTACTTGAAGATCCTAGTACTATCGCCTCACTTACCAATAAGGTTGTTCTTATTGGTGCTACGGCCTCTGATCTACACGATACAAAGCTTACTCCTCTCTCGCGAGGCGTTGAAATGCCAGGCGTAGAGATACAGGCGAACATTATTAATATGCTCTCTCGCGGGTATAGTCTTGTTCCCATATCAACGAGAATAATGCAACTATGGATTCTTATTGCAATTCTTCTCCCTGTTTTAGTATTTCGACGCTTCAGAGGTGTTTCCCAACCGCTTTTTGTTAATATTATATTGGGGGTTTTTCACACCACATTGGCTATAATCTTGTTTGAAAATGGAATCATAGCGAATATTATTCATCTCAATCTTGGTTGGTCCCTTTCTACCCTTTCACTTTTTGGGTATACCTATTTTACGACCGAACGCGAGCGTCGCGAGATGAGAAAAATGTTTTCGAAGTATGTTGCGACCGACGTGCTTGAATACATTATGAAAAATCCTGATAAGGTTTCCTTGGGGGGTGAGGAGAAGGAGGTTACTATATTATTTTCTGATATCAGGGGGTATACTACATTTTCTGAGTCCGTGACTCCAAAGGAACTTGTTCGTGTCCTAAATAGATATCTCACTGCAATGACTGAGGAGATTTTAAAACACAGAGGTGTTCTCGACAAATACATTGGGGATGCGGTGATGGCGTATTGGGGCGCACCCATGGACGATCCTGACCACGCAGATCACGCTATCGAAGCAGCCCTTGGCATGATCGAACGATTAAAAAAATTCAATGAAGAACTCAAAGCAGAGGGTATGCACGAAATTGCGTTTGGTATTGGAATTTATACAGGACCCGTGATTATTGGAAACGTAGGTTCAGAGATGCGACTCGAATACACTGTTATTGGGGATACCGTAAATGTCGCCTCTCGTCTTGAGGGAGTGAACAAAGAACTTCACACCACACTTCTCGTAGGAGAAAGCGCAAAAAACAAAATCAAAGGCAAATATGCCTTCAAATCCATGGGCTCGGTATCGGTAAAGGGCCGTAAGGAGCCGTTGCAAGTATACACACTAGATGGATTATAGTTGGCATCTCGAATCACAACATATATATTCCTCACCAGTTCGTCACTCAAGCGTGTGGGGAGGGAGTATTTTGTAGTTCGAAATACCCCTACCCTTATTCCACGGTTGCTCGGAGGCGGCGGACGCCGGCGCTTGAGGCTTCTTCTTTGAGAATTTTAAACTTCCCTACTTCTCCTGTGTGGGTAACGTGTGGCCCTCCACAGAATTCCTTGCTGTAGGCATCTTCGAGGGTGTTTCCTGCAAAATATACTTTTACGGTTTCTGGATATTTTTCTCCAAAAAAGAAGAGTGCACCTGTTTTTTCAGCTTCCTCTTTTTTCATCTCTTTGTGTTGCATCGGGAGATCTTTGTTTACTATTTCATTAACTCTATTTTCTACTTTTTTTATTTCTTCTTGGGTCACCTTTCGATCAAAAGAAAAATCGAAACGTGTTCTCTCTGGTGTAATGTCGGATCCCATTTGATGCACCGAATTCCCCAACACATCACGCAGCGCCTGTTGCATGAGATGTGTTGCCGTATGAAGCCGAGTAACTTTCTGAACCTCTTCGGGCGTACTTGCTTTAAGTTCTCCAGTATCAAGGATAAGACCATGTCCTCCAAATTTCTTTTCTTGTCCCGCTTTTGAAATCTCTTTGTGACGCTCTATTTCTTCTTGAAATTTGATACGATCAACAGTTTTTCCTGCATGCTTGGCAAGTTCTTCGGTAAGTTCAATGGGAAAGCCATGGGTTGCAAGAAGCGCGAAGGCATCTTCTCCAGAAATGGTATGGTTGTCCCTCGCGATGTTTTCGAATGTTTTTATACCGTTGTGATATGTCTTTTCGAAGGCAGACTGTTCTTTTGTAAAAACTTCTTTAATAAGATTTTTATTTGTAACAAGTTCGGGGTATACATCGGCGTATGACGCAATAAGCGTATCGATGGTGGTACTAAGGAATCCCTGTGGAAGGCCGATAAGATATTGTCCGTGAGTTACGGCTCGGCGAATAAGACGGCGTAGGAGATAACCCCGCTCTTTATTTGAAGGGATTACTCCATCGCTAATCAAAAAAATGCTTGCACGTACGTGATCAGCTACAATACGCTCCGAATGAATATTAGAAGTTTTTGCCTCTTTGCGTATGGCATCAATAAGCGGTTTTAAAATATCAGTGTTAAAAATATCAGGGTCGTCTTGTGATGCTGCGGTTATTCTCTCTAGCCCCCCGCCAAAGTCCACGTTTTGTTGCGCAAGTTTGGAAAAGGTGCCATCTTCGTTTTTTATATACTCCATGAAGACGGAATTTCCGATCTCCATGAAACGCCCGCAATCACAGTTAGGGTGACAATGTACGCCAAACGATGGGTTGTGTTCTACAGATGTAAATTCATAAAAGACTTCGGAATCGGGCCCTCCAGGCTCGTGTGCAGGCATTTTGGCGGGGATCCCTGCCCTACTCCACCAATTTTTCTTAGCATTATAGTAAAAAATACGCCCCCCCCGCATACCCACTTCTCCACCACGTGCTTCGGTAACAAGCTCAACCACCTTCGCCTCGATTTCCACACCCTTAAAAAGTTCCTGCCAAATACTTACTGATTCTGTGTCGCGAGGAATGTTGTTTTCTTCATCGCCATCAAAAACAGTTACATAAAGCTTGTTTGGATCAAGTTTTACTTCATTCGTTAAAAATTCAAAGAACCAACGCAACTGTTCTTGTTTAAAGTAATCCCCCAACGACCAATTTCCAAGCATTTCAAAAAAGGTGGTATGACGATTGTCTCCCACTTCGTCAATGTCTTCGGCTCGAAAACTTTTTTGTGAATTCGTAAGACGTTGCCCTCCAGAGTGTTTCTCGCCTAACAAATACTTAATGAGAGGCTGCATTCCGGACCCAGTAAAAAGCGTTGTAACATCACCGCTTGGGATAAGTGAAGATGAAGGGATTTGGACATGCCCCCTTTCTTTAAAAAAATTAATAAATTTTTCTCGAATATCGTGAGATGTCATACCCGGTAGTAGAAAGTCGACTTTTCGCCGAAAGCGAATACATCAATTCTTTTTGTTAGTATCGTCATAATATTACTATATAAATTATATTTTGTAATAAAATTATGTATTCTGTCGACTTTTCACTACGGGGCATAGCCGTTTTAGTTTATGTAGGATAAGCGCGCTAAGTAAAATCACATCACACCAGATCGCTAAAGAAAGTGCTAGAGCAATTCCATTTATTCCATAGCGCGCGAGAAGTATTGGCCCCAAAAAGAAGTAGATAGAAGTATTAAGAATGCTCGCGAGAAGAGGCAAGGTTGTATTTTGAACAATAAAACTTATTCGTATGAGATAAGGAAGAAGAGAATTTGCAACAATACCAATGCTTAGGAAAAAGAGGATTTGAGCTATTTTTTGTGTAGATTCCTGTGTTAACGCGCCATGTTGCAGAATATATCTTACAATGGGAGTGGCAAAAAAGGCAAATAATAAAAAGAGGGCGGATGAGGAGATTAAAATAGCCCGAAAAGTATGCAAAAAGAGACGTATAAATTCCTTTGAAGACGTATTAAAATATCGCGCAAGTACGGGATAGCTCGCCGTGATAATCGAAGTTACTATAAGATTGATAGGATATGTATAGATGTCGAACGCCAAATTGAAAATGGTGATCGATCCTGTGTCAAGATGAGATAAAAAGCGTAGTGTGAGAATGATATTTGCCTGAACAAGAAGCACATTGATAAATCGAGGAAGCACCAATCGTGCGATATCTATCGCCTCTTTAAGCGAAAGAAGCCGTAGCTTGTGACGGAACCCCGACCAAATTAGTACTAATGCTTGAAGGAAGAGGTGTAAACATGCACCCATAAGTACGCCAAAAACCACCCCCTCAATTCCAAACCGTGGAGAGAGTACGACGATACCCAAAATAATACTTAGGTTGTAAAGAATGGGTGTGTAGCTCGTGATAAAAAATTTACCAAAAGATTGTAGCGCTCCAGAAATAATACTTGAAACACCAAGAAGGATAGGTTGTATAAGTAACAATCGAGCGAGATAAATTGCAAGAGTTGTTTTTTCTGACCCAAAACCCGGCACAAGATAGTGCATCAATATTGGCATTTGCCAAAAGAGAATACATGCGAGAAGAGAGCCAAACAGTAAATAGCCATTAATAATTTTTGTTGTGAAATCCCATGCTTTTTCCCGCGATTCATTGAGATACTTTGAAAAGTGAGGAATAAAAATTGATGAAAGCGCGCCGGTAATAATAAGCACAAAGATGAGATCGGGAATACGAAAAGCTGCAAAATATACATCCAAATCATGAGAAGCTCCAAAAAAGGAAGCCAGCAAAGTATTTCTTAGAAGAGAGAGAATGCCATTTATAAAAACACCGATACCAACGATAACAGCGGAGGCGTGAACGCGTTCGGATTCAAAGCTTAGAAGTTTTCTTATAAACGATATCATGATTGTTATTCTGTTCTTGGAACAATAGTTAATTTTATCTCGTACGATTTTGGATCGGTTGAAAAGTGAATGTGATAATCTTCTTGGAAAGTTTCCTTAAACATATACCCTTCTGGCGCCTGAATAGAAATATCAACAATACTGTTAATCCCTGATTGTTTTTGGAAAATAAATCGATACAGGGCGCCCTCAGCAGGATAATCATAGGAAGCAAGAAACCTTGTTCTATATTCAAGTGAAAAAACATGTTGTTGCCCAGCAACTGTGTTAAACCATCCCGCAAAAACCCTTTTTCCCTCAGCCTCATATTCCTCAATACCCGATATTCCATCAGCAATTTTTGATGTTGTTTCTATGGAGGCAAGAAGCGTATCATTCCTTGCCTTTTTATTTTTGCTTGGATAGGTTATCCATGTCGTACCCTTTGTACGAATAAGTTCGGCACTTAAGGGAAGATATGTCCTTATATAATCCTTATTTGTGCTACGCCACAATGAAAGAGGCGCTTTCGTTCCGGTATGCTATCTTTTGACAGTAAGGTTGTGTAGCACAACCCCATCATCCTTGATCTTAAGATGAGCATTTATTTTTTGTGTCATTACATAATCACTTTTTCCTCCCGCAACATTTGAATTTACAAAAGCAAAATAATCCTCAAGACCGCTCGTTTCAATAATATGTCCATCATATCCAAGATCGTGTGTTATCTCACGAATATGAGAAAAGGATGGATTAAAAATAGCTACCTGTATCTCCTTGTTATTAAACATGGATTTAATAATAGCGACAATAGTCCTTTTATCCTCTATGTTACTTATCTTATCTAAAAATCTTGGAATAAATATCTTAAGAATTCTTTTTGGATCTCCAAAGTCTGATCTGTCTGATCCGTATTCAATCGCATACTGTACTTTTTCTACAAAATTTTTATTCGTAATATCGATACTATATTCCGGCATCGGAATTGGCCCTGTAAGTGTTAACAGTTCCTCAACAAATGTTGTGTTTACAGCAAGAATCGCATCTATGCGAATGTTTTTTTCGGCAATAATACGTGATTGTTCGAAAAACTCCCTCCCCTTTTTTGCCGATGTTACAAAATCAAAAAACCAATTTGCGTCTCGTGTCCCCCAACGAGGAGTAATACGAAGAAGTTGTTTGGGCGGATTAATGATGTCGGGAAGTTGTCCGTCAAGATCATAGATATTTCTAATATCCATTGAAATAACCTTCCCCTTATTTACCTCAAGAAGCATGTAACTTCCCCAAAAACCACCCGTCGCGCGTATTTCAGAAGGATTTTGAAAAACAATTAGATAATGTTTTGGTATCCCATCTCCCCCCAATGCGCTTGTAAGATCTGCTAGATAATTTCGACTGTCATTAAGTTCATTCTGTATTGAAAAATATTGATTTTTTAATACAGTAGACCGCTCATTCATACCAGGCAATAAAGACAAATTAGCAAGACTTCCTATTATTTTTGGTATGGTGCGAGAAATAAGTTCTATTTTTTTATCAACATTTTTTATTTTAACAAGATCTATTCCACGACCAAAGGCGTCAGAGAGACCCTGGTTTGTTATCTTTTCCATATCATTTGCTACATCAAGCGAGGATTTTAATATCACGTTGAGGTTTTTTGTAAGCGTGAATGGCGGGGCATAAATTGCTTTAAAAAAGGAAGCCTTACCCATAGATGCCTCAAGCATCGAAAGAGACGATTGAGCGCTTTTCAGTCGTTCTTTTCCTTCTGAAAAGTTAAGGTTTTTAAAACTGGCAATACCTTCTCCTGTGTTGTGATATACTTCTTTGCCAAGAAACTGCAGATGACTATAGTTATCAAAAATAAATATCTTGAAAAGGATGAGAAAAAGAACTGTCATACAAACAAATCCAACCACACTTCTTTTTAGAATATTTCCAAAAAGAAATGACTGACGATTGATGTGTATTTTTTTCGAATGGTTTTTTGTTTGAAAAAGAGTGCGCGGACCTATGTATTTTCGAAAGACATTTTGGGTTGGGTTCGTAACATAATCGATTTTAAATTTTACTATTTTTGGTGGAGCAAGATTTATGATGGGAATTACCCTATTAACCCATTCCGAATCTAAAGACCCATTTTTCATGGGTCTAACATCAAAAAGCAGTTTTAAGATAAAACTTTTTTTAGACACGATGTAGACTTAATACAGAGAAGCGAAGAGTTTGATATAATGTTTTGCCGCATTGTCCCAATTAAATTGTACCGCATTTTCCCTCCCTTTTCTAATCAAGATGTTTCTTACTTTTTCTTCCCTCAGAGTGATGCGTATTGCATCAGCAAGATCAAGTCTGTTGTAAGGATCTATAAGAAGTGCGGAGTCTCCTAATATTTCTGGAAGAGAAGATCTGTTTGATGCGATAACTGGTACGTTTGAATATTGAGCCTCAAGGGGTTGGAACCCGAAACCCTCAAAAAAACTTGGGTAGACAAATACTTGAGCTGCCTGATAGAGTTTTGGACGATCTTCCGAGGATACGCGCGTGAGAATAATTCTATCTTTGTATTTCGATGCATTGATCGTGCATAGACATTGTTCAAACAACCAACCCAAATTTCCCGCGAGAACAAGTGAGGTGTCGGGAAATTCGTCACATAACAATTCGAAAGCCTTGATAAGGGTGGTGATGTTTTTTCTTGGTTCGATGGTTCCTAAATAAAGGATGTAGCGTTCCGGAAGCCCATGCGTCATTCTAAATTGTGCTAGTTCTTCTTTTTCGTGATGTTTTCCGAAAATTGGATTAATACCATGGTAAATTCGTTCTATTTTTTCCTCAGGAATATCAAGAAGCGTGATAAGATCATTTTTAGTGCAGTTGGAGGGAACAACAATTTTATGCGCTTGTTTAATTTGTTTTTTAATCTCCATAAAATCAAGCCAGAAGCGGTGTTTGAGAGAAAAAAATTCAGGAAATCTTAGAAATGAAAGATCGTGCACGGTAAGTACTCTCCGTGCCGACTTAAGGGGGGTAAGAAGAAAATGTGGGCTAAAAAAAAGGTCACACGGTACGAGCTCGTCAATATAAGGGCGTGAAGCGAATTTAAAAGAAAGATCCAGAAATCTGTTTGGTGTCTTTCCGTAAACTACATTCTTATTTTTAAAAAAGGAATTCGAGAGAGGTGTCGCGCTGTTATAGTAAAAAGTGAAAACATCTTTCATATCAAACATCGAGAGATGTTTTGCAAGTTCTAAGGTGTATTCCTCTACCCCAGTGATCCTGCCCGTTGAAAGCACCCTTATATCAAAACCTATCTTCATAAAAACGTTTCATCGCATTATCTACAATAGAATGTACGCGTACTTTAAATTGTTCGGGAGAAAAACGAAGAGCAGAATCACAACACACATCTTTTTTAAAATCACTTTTTTCAAATATATGTATTGCTGATATCAGAGATTCTGTTGTTTGCTCTTCAAAAAAAAGACCATTTTTTCCTTCGTTAATAATTTCCTCTGGTCCGCCACCTTTTTTGAATGCAATGACGGGTGTACCACAACTTAGCGCCTCAACTACTACAAGCCCAAAATCTTCTTGTTGTGGAAATATAAGAGCGCGCGCAGAAGAATAATAATCTCTAAGTACCTCATCTGATACCCTCCCCAAAAACTCTATATTGTCATGTGCCATCTCTTTAAGCCTTTTATATTCTGGCCCAGAGCCAACTATTTTTAAAGGAAGTCCGAGAATATTAAAGGCGGAAATAATCAAATCAAAACGCTTATAGTGGAGCATTCTACCAACAGCAAGATAAAAATTTCCCTTTTTTTGTGTGGGATAAAAAAAATCTGTACGTGCAGGCGGATAAAGCACCCCCACATCTCTATTGTAATGAAGTTTTATTTTTTTAGCGATGTGCGCTGAAACAGCATACATTTCATGCGGTAGCGCTGATGTGTAACGATCCCATTTACGTAAACTGGAGAGAATGGGTTTGATACCATGACGCAAGTGCTTAAAAAGTCCGTGCGTGTTTAGATACTCCTCCTCCCAAGCATAGCGGATGGGAGTATAACAATAATTGATATGTAAAATATTGGGATCAACACTAATCCCCTTCGCATAGCCACTCGAATCAGAAAAAACAACATCCACATCGCGCACACGAAGACTTTTTGCCGCTATGGGCATTAAAGGAATTGCCGCATGATGATAACGTGCTACGCCAGGGATGTATTGAAGAAAAGAGGTATGAATATCAGATTGACTAAATCGATTTTGCGTTCGCGTTTCGTCGTAAAAAAGGGTGTAAACAGGAGCTTTTGGAAATAAGGTAATAAGTTCTTCGAGTACACGCTCGCCTCCTCCAAGCTGGTTTAAATAATCATGTAAAATTGCAATACGCATGTCGTCGGGGGGATCTAAGGTTTTTCATAACCGTTTTTCTAGATACCAGATTCTAGATTCTTGTTTTACACCGCGTTAGGGTCGGTAAAAATTATTTTAACTGTTTTTCCTATGATCTTAAGATCTATGGTAAATGATTGGTGAGTAAGATATTGGCTGTCAAGTCGTAGTTCCTCAAGAAAGGGAAGCCCGGAGGCGCCATTCACCTGGGAAAGACCAGTAACTCCTGCTTTTGCGAAGACGATATGTTTAAATTCTTCTGGGTAGTGTTCGATCTCCTCTGGTTCGTGTGCTCTTGGACCAACAAGAGTAAGCTCACCACGAAGTACGTTGATAAGTTGTGGAAATTCATCAATGCGAAATTTTCTTAATATTTTCCCCGTCTTCGTAAGTCGCGGATCATTCGTTATTTTAAAAAAGGGACCATCGCTTCGTTCATTAAGATGAAGGAGATCCTTTTTCATCTCATGCGCGTTATGAACCATTGTTCTAAACTTATAAATAAGAAATGGTTTCCCCCCACTTATTCTTTTTATTTTTACAAGAGAAGGTCCCCTGCTTTCTAGTTGAATAATAGCTACGATACAGGGCCAAAGCGGCGCAATACAGGTAAGACCAATACATGCACCAATAATATCGAGTGAACGCTTAAGAAGTTGAGGATACATCTTTCTATTTTAGTGTGTTTACTTCTACAAAACAATTGACGGTATTACATTCTTGATCTTTGGTGTATTGTTCACACCATTCCCCCGCCGGAAGTATCATCTCACAACTCTGAGTTAAAAAATAGATAGTGCCTCTGGTGTATCGAAGGCCTACCATTCAGCCGGAGGCTGATCCACCTCTGGCGGAAAGGAAACCCTTTCCTTCGACAGGCTCAGGATAAACTAGCTCAGGGA
>JACRHX010000012.1 GCA_016211955.1 Parcubacteria group bacterium
CCTACTGGGGCATCCGGCCTATGGTCGGCTCGATGTGAATGCGGGTGTTCTTGAGGCTCACTATCCGTCTCTTGGAGCTCGCCCCTCCCGCATGTTCTTTTGAGAGTAGCTTGTAGCTTGACGGCTGTTGTTTTTTTGGTTACGCTTTTGTCATTTCTGTCTTATGAGAACGACAAGATTATTGAATAGGAGAAGGTTCCTGTTTTTTAATTTTTACGCCACTCAGTTCGAGGAGGCGTTCAAAGGCATCGCGTTCGAGAGTCTCTTCTTGTATTAAGGTATCCGCAATCATGTCGAGTGCTTTGCGATATTTTCGTACAATGAGCTCGGCGTTTTTAAATGCTTGTTGCATGAGTTTGTGTACTTCATCGTCTATCTTACCTGCTGTTTTTTCTGAATAATTTTGTTCTGAAGTAAGTTCGCGTCCAAGAAAGAGAAGCTCCTGTGGTTTGCCAAAGGTAATAGGGCCAAAGGCATCGCTCATGCCATAGCGAGTAACAACAAGACGAGCGAGCCCCGTTGCCTCTTTAAGATCATTTGAGGACCCGGTACTCACATCGCCAAAAATAAGTTTTTCTGATGCATAACCACCAATTGCAACCGCAAGGTCTGCGAGGAATTGTTTTTTGGTCTTAAGATTTGTTTCTTCAGAAGGAAGTTTTAGGGTGTATCCACCCGCACGCCCACGAGCAACAATTGTTACTTTGTGTACGGGGTCGGCTTCAGGAATTACTGAAGAGACGAGCGCGTGACCTGCTTCGTGGTAGGCTGTGATTTGTTTTTCCTTGGGAGAGATGACGCGTGATTTTCGTTCGGGACCAAGAAGTACCTTATCAATAGAATTAAGGATATCAATTTCAGAGACTATTTTTCGGTTTGTACGCGCCGCATAGAGCGCTGCTTCGTTGATAAGATTTGCAAGGTCGGCGCCGGAGAAACCAGGAGTGCGTTCTGCGATTTTGCGGAGGGAGATAGTTTTTTCGAGGTGCTTATTGTTTGCATGGAGATGGAGGATAGCATCTCGTTCTCGTACGTCGGGAAGGTCGAGGAGGACGCGACGATCAAAACGTCCGGGACGAAGAAGCGCGGAATCGAGAATATCGGGTCGGTTTGTTGCAGCGATAATGATAACCTGTGTTTCACGTTCGAATCCATCCATCTCAACAAGGATTTGGTTTAGTGTCTGTTCGCGTTCGTCATTTCCTCCTCCAAGTCCCGCACCACGCTCTCTTCCAATAGCATCTATTTCATCAATAAAGATAATTGCTGGTGCAGCCTTTTTTGCGGTAAGAAAAGCGTCGCGTACGCGTGAGGCACCGACCCCTACAAAGAGTTCCACAAATTCTGATCCAGAAATGTGAAAGAAGGGGACGTTTGCCTCTCCCGCAACAGCGCGCGCGAGAAGGGTTTTTCCTGTTCCCGGAGGTCCCACCAAGAGAATACCGCGTGGAATGCGCGCGCCAATGTCAAGATATTTTTTAGGAAATTTAAGAAAATCTACCACTTCTTTCAACTCTTCTTTTGGTTCATCAAGCCCCGCAACATCTTTGAAAGTAACCTTGTCTTTCGCGCTAGGAGCAGAGAGACGTACATTTGACTTTCCGAAAAACATCGCTTGGTTCGTACTTTTTTGTGCCTGCTTAAACATAAACCAAAAAATGGCGAGGATGAGGAGAGCGGGGAGGAGGGTGGGGATAAGAATGCTCATCCAGAACATAAATCCCGATTCATTTTTTACCTCAAGATTAATAGTCTGGAGTTGCTCTTTTGAAACGCCGAGATTAGTAAGTGTTTGCGAGATGCCTGTTTCTGGTTCTTTCTGTGCCACGAGTACCGACTCATCCTTAAGGGTCGCTTTTATTTCACCCCCACTTACTACAAGTTTTGTGATTTCACCTGAACTAATTTTTTGCGCGATTTCAGAAAGATTTACCTTCTTTGGTTGTTTCTCAAAACCAATAAACTCTCCGACAATAAGTACGAGGAGAGCAAGAGTAAGGAATGCCCAGAATATATTTTTAAGAAGATCTTTCCAGTTTTTAGAGGGTTCCATAAATATCAAAAATGTAACAAATAGATTTAATTGTTAATGATTCATTATATGACATGAAATCACTCACAGCAAGGATACATGTCATTCCCGCGTAAGCGGGAATCCAGAATTAGAATATCCACAAACCCCCCCACGCGTATTCACTCCTGAACTTCGCGTGAGGCACAAAAGGATAGGGTGTCCGCGTAAAACTGTTAACTCGTTCGATTACACCATCGAACTCAAACAGAACAGTTTTACGACACCCTATCTCTTTCGTACACCTCACGCTCTCGTTATGTCGTTCATACGCGTGCGGGTTTTGTGTTTTTTCATTTGTCATTCTCGCGCTGTGCCCCTCCGTAGACTTGTGCGAAGGAGGGGGAGGCGGGAATCTAGGAAATGTGAGTTTGGGAATATATTGTAATTTATAGAACCCATCTTCATTATATATCAAAAAGCATTAGAAACGAATTGGGCACTATGCGATTGCATGGTATTGGTATTTTAGAGTAAATCATATTTTTGACGATCGTCGGGAATTTGATAAGTTGACTTCATGTATAGTTGGCATGTTATGACTACCCTACGGTGGTCCTCTGGCGTATCAAACAAGGGAGATACTGACTATGAAAAACGTGCTCGGTATGAATGCTCTGGCTGAAGTTGCAGGAACACTAAAGGATTTCTTTGAAAAACTGGGTGGAGATAATGGGATGGGCTGGCTTGAAGCTTTCAAACGATTTCTTCGCAAGGAGAATGTGTGGGAGGAAGAGACTGTTTTTGTTATTACTTCTGTTGCGGAACTTGGTTTTGAGAATGGGGCGAAGTTTAGAGATATCATCAATCATGCCTGGAAACGTGGTCTTGTTCTTTGTCCCAACAACAATCTTGGCAAGGACATGTTTCGTTTGTATAATTGGTATAAGGAGACGTTCAAGCATCGATTGAAGTTGGAATATTTTTTCATTGCGGTTCATCCAGTTGTCTCTGGTGCTGGGGATTGGAGTATTTTGGGAATGCAGTGCGATAAGCCATATGCTGACCCAAGAGGGAGTTCTTCCTGTTTCTATTGTTGTGAGGCTGATCTTGAAAGATTTTTTGGTGGTAAGGAATATTTTGTTTTTGTTAAGAAAAAGTAAGTATATATGAACAAAAACCTCGTACTATGAGGTTTTTTCTTTTTGATAAGGTACCCCTTCGACAAGCTCAGGGAATACTATATTCGTTTTGTCATCCCGAGTACAACGATGGATCTTCTGATTTAAGAACGAGTGGTACGAGAGGGATCCTTCGGTTGATGCTTCAGGATGACGAAGGAGAAGCATGGTATGGGCATGACAAGAAATGATTTATCCTAAAAGGTTTTTGCCAGTCATTTCTGGTGGTTTTGGGAGGTTGAGAAATGCAAGTATGGTGGGAGCTACGTCGCTCAGTATGCCATCTCCCATGCTATCGTGAGTTCCTTTGAGATCTTTTTGGACAATATAGATGGGGACGGGGCTGATGTTGTGTTTAGTTTCTGGAACACCCGTGTAGGGATTGCGTAACGATTCTACATTTCCGTGATCAGCTGTAATGATGAGGTGGTATTCTGGGTGTTGTTCAATTTTGGTGACAATTTGTCCTAGTTGTGCGTCGAGAACTTCTACCGACTGGCGCGCAAGATAGTATTCTCCCGCGTGCGCTATAAGATCGGCATTGGCATAATTAACTACAATAAGATCGTATTTTTGTGATTCGATTGCTTCCACAACATGTTGTGTGATGGTTGGTGCCATAAACTCTGGTGCAGCTTCTTTTGCATTTCCTGACTTTGAAGGAACGAGAATGCGATCTTCTTGTGGAAAGGGATTTTCTTCGAAACCATTAAAGAAGTTGGTGACATGGGCGTATTTATCCGTCTCTGCAATTTTAAGTTGTTTTTTCCCTGCATCAAATACCACTTTACTTAATGGATGTATTACCAATATTGGGGGGAAGGCGACGAGAGTCGTAAAGGCGTCGTCGTAGTGTGTCATGGTAACGACACAGAGATTTGAGGGAACACGAGCGGGAAATGAATTGAAGTTAGGGAGGGCGAAGGGGGTCGCTATTTGGCGAATCGAATCTTCACGAAAGTCCCAAAAAATTACCGCATCATTATTTTCCACGAATCCATCAGTGAGAAAAGTGTGGGGTGGAATAAATTCATCGGTTAATTTTTTTCCATAAGTAGGCTGGAATGCTTCGTCTAGAGTTTTTGCGTAGGTACCTGTGTTTTTGGTAATAAGTTCATAGGCTTGTTGTGTTCGATCCCAGTTGCCGTCACGATCCATACCATAGTAACGCCCACATGTTGTTGCAATTTTCCCAATTCCTATTGTTTGTAAGTGTTTATCAAGTTGTTTTGTGAGTTCGAGTCCTCCCTCGGGAGGACCATCTCGACCATCACCAAAGGGGTGAAGATAGAGACGTTCTATGTCGTTTTTCTTTGCAAGTTCTGCAAGCGCAAGGACGTGTTCAAAGGCGGCGTGTACTGTTCCGCTCGTGAGGACGCCTATAAGGTGGAGCTTCGAGTTGTGTTTTTTTACGTGTGCAATAGCTTCTAGAAAGGCTGGATTTTCAAAAAAACTACCGTCTTGAATCGCCATTGTAATCTTCGGATAGTGTTGGTAGAGGATTTTTCCTGCACCAAGAGTGAGGTGTCCTAC
>JACRHX010000015.1 GCA_016211955.1 Parcubacteria group bacterium
AGGTCTTTTATAAAAATCTCTTTAAGGGAATCAGGATGGAGAAGACCAATCAGTGCCCACGCCGTATCTTCTCTGAAACGCTGAGTTTGTGTATCAAGAAGACTATATTTTTCGGCAATTTTATCAATAGCATCTTGTGTGGTATCGGCAAAGTAAGCATCAACCAAATCCTTTGGGATACGATCAAGATGTTTAAGGTACTCTTCTTTTGAAATATTAATTTTCATTGTAGTGCTATTTTGTTTTTTCAGGTGGTTTCATGTCAATTTTTGCTGCATTTCTTATTTCTTGTACCACCTTGGTTCCTACTTGTTGTACCACCCCATGGTTTGTCTCTACGATTTTTGCTGTTTCAGCAAGAGCCTTAGCTATGGGCGCGGCTCTTTCCATCTTTATGGCCGTGGAGGCGCTGCGTAAAATTTCTGCAGATTTAACAGCGACTTTTGCAGCTCTTGCTGCATCGACTGCTTCTCCAATACCCGTGAGATCCAAAGCAATATTTGCCGCTCCTCCGATAGCGCTTTTTACCCTTTCTCCCTCAGAGAGTTCCCTCCCATCTGCGGTTTTTCCAAAAACTCCTTGTAAAATCTCTTTCCCCCCACCAACAAAAGGTATGGCGTTTCCTAGTTCACTTACTATTTCTGCTTTTGACACACCGGGTTGTTTGCTTGATTCATTTTTTATTGTTTCTTCCGTATGTTGAGGGCGAATAGTATAGGCTGCACGATAATTCATTCTTGCTTGCCTCGTTTGGGCGTGTTCTATCTCTTCCTCTGGGGAAAGGGTCGTGTTTTGAGCTGATTGAGTTGTTGTGCTTGTTGGCATATCAGGGGTTAGGTCTTTTTTTGAAGGCTTCCAGGAGGCCATTGGTGAGTTGGGTGCGACGATGTTTACGTGGTAGTTGCGTTTTGCAATACCATTGTAGAACGCCCGATGTTTTTCTTTTGCATATTCTCCAATATCGCGCCCTCCCGCATTGCGTTCTAGCCCCCCTCGTATTTTTTCAAGATGTGCACCGGCATTATCATTGTTTAACACCTGTGACACCATGGCATCACCAGAAAGGACAACGGCTTGCCCGCCATCTGCGTGTTCCATAAGGCTGTCTACGTCTACATTACTACGTTCGCCCGAATTCATTCTGATGATTGCATTTGCCATAGCCTCTCCTTTTTTATCGCTGCTTGCCCCCAATACTCCTTCCTGGTATGCAATGTGGGATCCTGTAATTGCTTTGTATTCTTCGGCGTGTTGGGATTGCATTAATTTATTGTGTCCGGCATCTCCCATTTGCATGGCCTCGAGTGTCGAGGTTTTAAGCTTTTTATTTTTCGAGAGTCCTGCCGCTAGTTTCATTTGCATTGCAACATTTCTTTTTGCGCTTCCTGTTGCAATAAGGGTGTTTAGCGATTCGGGATCAAATTGTCCCGCATTTTTTAGGAACGAATCGG
Organism: Parcubacteria group bacterium; assembly: GCA_016211955.1. Classification (GTDB taxonomy): domain Bacteria; phylum Patescibacteriota; class Minisyncoccia; order UBA6257; family JACRHW01; genus JACRHW01. The sequence goes on from JACRHX010000015.1 coordinate 1,452, forward strand.
TATCCCCTTCTGCTGAGAATAGTTTATATGCGTTTTCTGTCTGATCTGCTTTGAACTTACCTCCGTTTTCTGCGTGCTTTTTCATCCACGCTACCGCCTCTGCCTTTTTCTCCGCGCTTGTGAGCTTGCTTGATGCATCCAGTTTCGCGTAAAGATCAACATTTTTTTGCACGGTGTCTCTATCTGCATTTGCGATATCTTGTTTTGTTTTTTCGTCGAGCGGTTTTCTTATCGCCGTCCCTGCCTGCTGTAGGCCTTGCCCTACGGAGGCCTGCATATTGCCCAACGCCCCCTTCCAGCCAAGGAGACCACCCTTTCTCGACAATCCCTTTTGTGTCATCTCGTCCCCCATTCTTTGTATGCGTTTCCCGGCACCCGTTTTTGCGAATGTTTTTGCTGCGCTATGTCCGGCACCCTGCGAGAGGCGTACTGCTATGCTTGATGCCCCCTGTGAATGTTCAAATGCTGTCTTAAGCCCTACTCCAATTAATGTGGAGACGGTAACCCCAACAAGGAGCATAGCAAGAAGGTTATCAAGAACTCCGCCTCCAGCCGCCCATGCACCGCCATTTGAGACCATGGCGTAGATAATAATCGCAATATAAAAATAGAATAGAGTAAATGTGGGTAAGAAGCACCACATAAAGAACTCCTCCCACCACTTAGACCACCCCCCTCGTGTGCTATCAAATATATTTTGGAGCCATATAAGAGGTGACATGATAATGAGATTAATGAGGTGGCCGATACGTACGATCATCACAAGTACGAGCATTAAGAAGATCCACGCCATAAAGAGGAGAAATACAGATTTAACATAGATATCTGCGAGGGCGATAATGCCCTTAGAGTCATCGCTATAAGTAACTATATTTTCTGTTGATTTTTGTTGATCAAGTCCGGCTGGTTTCCCTGTTACGAGGGTTGCGCCAGACATGTTAAAGATGAGCTTATCAAGTCCCGTCCCCCCCTCACCAGAGCCCTTGTTGGGGCTTTGGCTTATTTGGTAGAGGATAAACGTTGAACCAATATTGTTTACATCAAGAAAGAAGCCAATAAAAACAAGGCTGAAATTAATAAGAAGAGCGCCTATAATGAGGTTTAACAGTGCCTTACGATAGCCATAGCTTTCGATGCCCACCATGGTGGCACAGGCGATGACGATCATGGCGAGAACAAAGCCGAGGTTTACAAAGTCACGTATGATAGACCAGAAGTTTCTAATGGTTTCATGAAGTACATTGAACTTTATCATCGAGTCAAGAAGAGAGGCGGTTATGGTGAGGAGGCCGAGATCAAAATTAATCAATGCCACCGCTGGAGCAGAGAATACTTTCCATAACACACAACCGGCATCAATCCATCCACAGCTGACAGTGCTTGCTGTCACTGTCTGACTTCCCGTAACATTTGTTCCACCGCTCGCCTTTCCATCTGTTGTGTTTAGGATGGTGCCGTTTTTGAGTGCGTTGATGTACGCGGTAATGTCTTGGCCAGCTTTGTTATAATATGTTGTTCTCGTTGGTTCTCCGCCGGGACCACCACCACTCACCATTGTCTGTTTAGGGTCAATGGTTTTGTCGATTGGTGTTGGTTGCGTTGCTTCTGGCGCTGCAAATACGATTGGTGTGGTAAGTGGTATAAAAAACAAGATCAAAAGAACCACTTCAAGGAGTTTGGTGTGTGAGTACAGAAAGGATTTTTTTGGAAGGAGAGACATTGAGAAAGATTTCTAATACTATGTTTGTCATTCTGAGGCATCAGCCGAAGAATCTCTCGATTTTAGGACAGGTGGTGGTAGAGAGATCCTTCACTGCGTTCAGGATGACGGTTTATGTTCTTAAAAACACCAGAGTTGATTATTCAGTGGAATACAATTCTGATTTGTCTGTCTTATGCAAAGTGTTCCGTTAAGTTGACCACTCACACACAATTGACCTGCTTGTTGGTCGGTGCAGAATAACCCATCAATAAGTTTGTTGTTGATACACGTCCCCGGTGGTTTCGTCGTGTATTTTATGACTATATTTTGGTTACCTTGGAGTTTTAGTGCCTGATACTCCGTGGAGGTGGCGTTGTTTACACTCATTGTTAGATCACGAAATCCATCTACGGGGGGGAGGTTAAAGAGCTGGGTTTGATTAAACGTTTTTCCCCACGCGCTGAAGAAATCGCTAAGTGTGTATTCTTTTTGCGTGAGCGTTTGTACGAAGAGGGTTCCTGACGTGTCTGTGGTGAAGGGAGATTGCTGGCATCCGTTTGTCACGTTAATGTTTGCCGGGATCGTCGTTGATATATTTTCAACCTCTATAGTAAGTGTAGTTTGGAATTTTATTATCTGGGATAACCATGTTCGTATTGATGTGAAGTATCGGGGTATGTTTGTATCTTCGATTTCTTTCATTGTCGAATCGATACTTTCAAGGAACTGGCTTTCGTTTTCCATTAATGTTTCAAGTTTCTCCGGAGAGCTATTTTTAAACTGATCTATAGAATCCTGTACGTTTTGAAGCATGTCCTTGGTTGCCAAGTTATCCTCTACCATGTCTTCTATAAGAGGAAGGGTATCTCTGGCTAGTTGTTGGTTGTCTGTTGGGCATTTGGCTATGTCCGCATAGATGGTTTTTACCTGATTGAGTTTCGTGGCAATGGTGTTTAGATTTTCTGTCGCTCTACTTATCCGACCGGGCATGTCCATGTTTTCTATCGTCTCATTAATCATTTGTTTTTGCAGCTCCTTATTCGAGTTGAATAATCCACTAGCTATTTCGCAATCTGCCTTTGCCGATCCACTAAAGGCGCTGCAGTCGATTTTTCCTGATGATTGACCTGTTCCTCCGCCAATAGAGATACCAGAGAGTGTTCCGTCGTCACCACCAGGGTTGTTTCCTGCGGCGACAATTTTGTTGATAGTCTCTTTCATGGGGTCGCCGCTCGGAAGTGAATTGCCATATTGTGAGAGCTGGTTTCTGGATCCCTGTGAGTTTCCACTGTTTCCAAACACCCCATCGAGTGACCCCCCTTGCGAGACGATTTGTTGAATAAGGTCTTTTGCGGGATTGTTGTCATCTAGCGCATCACCATATTTTGATAATTGACCGAGGAGTTGTTGTTTGAGTATGTCCCCAATATCGGCCGTTTTTCCTAAGCCACCCTTACCAGACAGTTTTCCAATAACAGAGTTATCAAGGAAGCTGTTTACCCACTCTTCAATGGTATTGTTAAGCATTTGTTTGATATCGATACCAATGAACTCTTTTATCATTTGTTCGTAGGCGACGGCGGGAGTTTTGGTGTCCCAGTGACACGTGCTAGGACACATGTCCTGTGATTTGTAGCTACTACAGATTGGTGCAGAGAAAACATTTATTGCCCCACCTCCCGCAAATGGCAGGCTAGGTTGTCCATTTGATCCAGACCCCGCTCCCGCAGATAGCGATTTAGAAAGAGCCACCCTATTTAGGTTTTTGGGTGTGAGGAGTTGTTCATTTGAGGCAAAGCGTTGCAACACATCAGAATTGTAAGTCTGAAAAACTTGAAGGTCTCTGTTTGTTGTGCCCGTCTCGGTGTTTACGCTTTTAGGTTTCTTTATTCCACCAGGGCTAACACACTCCCCTTCGCCAAGTATTCCTTTTGTTGCGATGGCTTCGTTTTCTATTCTTTTCGCATCCTCTTCAGCCCTTAACGCTGCTTCTGACCCGCCCAGCAGAAGATTAAGAGAGTATATGTATCTTGGATTTATCGCGATCGCTCTTTGGAGCCCCCCAATGGTGGTAAAAGATCTCGCTTTTTGATAATCCTCCTCTAGTCTTGCAGAGCTTTGTTTTTGTGCCTGATCGTAGGAGCTTAGGAATTTATTTGCATAACGTCCTGCCCAATTGGTCACCCAACGTGGCGCGCCACTGTTTTGGATGGTGTCGAGGATGGTGCTCTTAATCTTTTCCGTTAGGGCAAGCTTCATACGCTCCGTAATCTTCTTCAAAATCTGATCAAACTGTATCAACTGCCGAGCCTTCTTCTGTTCAGCTTTTATCCTCCCAGTTTCTATTAATGACATCCTATCTGCCACATTTTTTTTTACTGCATTTATCTGTTCATGAAAGCTAATCATTGCATCTGTAATTATGTTTGCAGGGTCAATCCCCGCATGATCCGCGATGGCTACTAGTGGACCCGCCAAGGAAAGGAAACCTATAAGTTCACTTTGTGCTGTCGCTATTTTAAGGCATTCAGTCAAAACAAATTTTTGATGAAGACTTAGGTTTGTCGCGCTATCAATATCTTTTTGGGTAGTGAGTAGCTTGAGAGGTGTATTTATTCCAAGTCCACCCAGTATGCCGGTGAAGAAGTCTTCTGCCATATCTTTTGATGCAAGCGCTATTTTTGTTTGTGCGTCTGTACATGCAGACACGGCACCAACAGAAGCAGTTACTGCATTGTTGACTATTACTGTCACATCAGCTATTACGATAGCAGCACCAGCAACACCAAGTGCTTTTTCAAGTTCTTCTTTAAAATCAATCGTAATCTCAACCGGGATAGCCTTCGCTTGCCCCGTAAAAAGAACAAAAACAATAAGGACGGTGCACCCAATTTTTTTATACAGCTGGAATTTCATAAGAAAAATGTTCGAGGTTGAACTTCACTCAATTGTTGTCGTATCCAACTATGGAAGTCGAACTTCCATAGTTCAGTCGTCATCCTGCCGTTAATGGGGACAGCCACCATTGTTTCTGTTGATTCTAGATTCCCGCCTTCGCGGGAATGACAAATAGTTTTGATTTTTGAGTTGCAGTTTTGCATTTTGGGTTTTGAATTTCTATTTCATGTACTAATTTCGCTAACGAGCTAACGAGCTAACGAGTGCTAGTTTCTGTGTAATCGCATTCGTCGTAATAGCAAACTGCGCGTTGGTGGTTGCAAGGAGTTTTATCATGAGGGCGGATTTGATGGGGTCGGCATCGGTGTTTGAAATAGTGTCATAGACAAGCGCGCGTGTTTTTGTGATACGGACAAGCTCGTGATGAATAGGATAATATTCAATAGGTACAGAAAGCGCCTCTAGTTTTTTTGCGAGGGTAACATAAAAAGCGGTTGCCTTTGCGGGATCTAGGTTTGTATCAAAATCGGGAAGATTCTTTGACGTGACGAGGGCAGATGTTGCTTTTAGGTAGGCGGTTTTTTCTCGTTCGCTTGTCCCCTTTTTTGTGCGAGCGTGCACGAGTATGCCTCCCGCGATATCCTTGCGCAATTGTTCTTCGTATTGAGAGACGTTTTCTTCGAGATAATTATTTACAAATGAAGAAAATTCTTCGGGCGAATTAAATTTTGCCTGCGTTTCATCTTGCGCGGAGGTGAGGCGATTACTGATGGCGTCGCCGAGTTGGTCTCCTAAATCCTCCGTAAATTGTGTGTTGTAGGATATGTCAGTGCGTATTGTTTTCCGTGCGGGATTCATGTTAAAACCAAGTGGTTTATATTCTGAAGAATTTGTTTTTTTGAAAAAGAAAGACAGCGCAAATAGGATAAGGAGCGCAATACTACCGATGCCTAAAAACGAAAGCAACTTTTGCCGTTTCATCACCTTTTAGTATACCAACAAAAACCCGTGGAAAAGCTGTGGATAAGGTGATAAAAATATGAGGGTATCTTAATAAAAAACCTAGTACGTTTTTGGTGTACTAGGCTTGTTATTATTTTCTTTTGTATACAGAAGAGAAACGTACTACTCCGATCCCATAATGGCATTCCTTATGTTTTGTATTTCCTTTTCTTTATATAGTTGTTCTTCTTGTTTTTCCCGTGCCTCATCTTGTTGTTTAATGGTACTTAAAAGCACACTGTCTTTTTTTAGGATATCTTTTTCTTCTTCGGTGAGTTCCTTGCCCCCTACTCGTAGAAGTTCGAGTTTCTCTTTCTCGAGGCTTGCTCGTAGCTCCTCATGCTGTTCTGGTTCCATATATTCCAAAATCGATCTCCAATATTCTAGTTCGTCCTTATCTTCCCCTAGATTTTCCAAATCGGTTAGTAGAGCATTAATGCGTGATATAATATCGAGTTCGTTCATAGCTTTGTTTTTATATTATAGGTGCTTGCGTGTTTTTTGAATCCCCCCATCATTTTCTTTTCCGCATATTGTTCTGCTTTGGCAACAAGGTCTGGGTGTTTTGTCATAAATTGTAGTGTTGCCTGAAAGATAGCAGCCGCTCTTATGAGTCCCCTTGCGGCGAGCCCTTCACCTATTTTTGCGACGAGTGGAATGGCTTTTCCACCGAGACGGAGAATTTCACCACCCATGAGATCTGTGGCAAGTATGGCTACACCAAGAGCGGCATGCACAACCCTTTCTTTTCCCAAGAGTTCTTCACCTAACAATGTTTTCCCCACTCCTGCCTCGTAAAATGTTTTTAGTGAGCCAGCAACAGGTGTCATATCTAGTCCATTGGAGATAAACATCTTCTGTGCCAACCTGCCTCGTTTATCTGCACCCTGTTCTTTAATTTTTTCTATTGTTTTTAGCCCCTCTTTTTTTTCTTGAGTAGGTGGTTTATTATTTTCGCGCGATGCATCTTTTGTGTTTACGATCGATGATTCATCCATGACTATATACTATATGATTATTTAAATGAGTTGCAAGTCCTGTGTTACAATAACAGCATGGCAGTTTCAGAGCGGTATAAACAACTTAAGGAGACGTATGCAAAAGCCCAAGAGGTTCATTCAAAAGTTAAAGAAGTCCATGCAGAGTATAAAAAGAATTATGAACACGCAGAAAAGGTAAGGGAGATATTTCACGATAACAGAGAGGAGCTTGAAGAGGGTAGCGCAGAGGCATTTTCTGGGATTGAGGTTGGTGATCTACCCAAAAAACCAAAGTTTCCTTGGTTTATTCTTTGTGTTGCATTGGTGAAAGACATCTTAGATTATTTGACTCTGACAGGGATTGGTTATGTTGTTGCGTTGATTGTTTCAATTCTAGCGGGAATGATTATATTTGTATGGAGTTGGAATAAGGTGAGGTTCAAGGGTATGAAGGCGGGAATTATGAAAAAAGTGGCCGGGAGTAAATACGCGACAAAATTTTGGACAAAGTTCTTGATTCTTCTTGGAGCGGATTTTATTCCCCTTGTCAATCTCTTGCCACTCGAGACTATTTTTGTATTGCTCGCATATTATCAAGAAGCAAAATTGGTTAGATTAATTAATTTGGCTTTTGAGATATATGATGAGAAAAGTATTGGTTAGAAATTTAGTTGAGTTTTAAAAGTTTTAGGCACAGAATCCATTGGTAGATAGAGAGTTCTTGTGGGCGCGGGCGGAGGGGCTGATCCCCTCTTTTTGAACCAACTGAATGAGGTTCAACCTCACTCAGTGAGAATTATTCCTCAAAGACAATATTTTTAATATCTTCTATTCGTTCTTCTTTGTTTTTAATCCAGTCTTTCATCATTGTTTTATGACTCAGTTCTCCCCCTAAAAATTCAAGAAGAAATTCTCGTGACGTTACTGATGGAAAATTTTTTATTTCAATATAATCCATGTAACTACTCCATCTGTAGTGTTCTAAAAAATTAAGTGAAGAATTGAATGAGGTTGAACTTCGATCAGTGCTTCGATCGATGAGTGAAAGTGGGTTAGCATGGATATAGAAAGGGAGATGTAATATGTGCGCGTCTGTTTTTACAAGGACTGCTTTAAATCTTCCTTGGAATAGGGATCCTACTCGTTTGTTTTTTTCATTAAAATATAAGGTGTATCCAGTACCCAATTTTTGCATAAATCTTACGATTCCCCTTTCTTTCTTTTGTTTGAGAAGAAGGTGAAAATGATTTGGCATTAACACAAATGCAAGAATTTCAACCAATAGTTTTCTTGACTCTCTTTTTCGTTTCAATGAATGAGGTTCAACCCCATTCATTATGAAATGACGCCCCGTGTTTAAAACAGGACTTTCATTATTGAATTCAAAAAGATCATGTATGAATCTGAAATAATCAGCATCTTCAGTAAATATTTTTCTTTTCTCAACACCACGATTATAGATATGATATATTTCGTTTTCTACGAATTGGGGTTTTTGCATAAATCAAGTTTATCTCATAATTGAGTGAGGTTGAACCTCACTCAATTATGAGAAAGAGACTGTGCCACTGGTTTAGAGAGAGTTTTTGGGCGCGGGCGATGAGGTTGATTTTTTCTTTTTTGAACACTTTTTCTAGAATTGATTTTTCGATATCGAGACCTTCAGAGAGGTTGTTTATGAGGAGTTTACGAGGGTGAGAGAAACCGGCTTTGATGAGGGTGAAGAACGTCTTGTTAGATTGTTGCCCTTCGACAGGCTCAGGGACAGAACGAGGGGTGATGCGAATGGTGGCGGAGTCGATTTTTGGAGGTGGATTGAAATCTGATTTTGGGATAGCGAAGACAAGTTCTGGAGTGCCGAAATATTGGACGGAAACAGCGAGAAGATTCATGTGGGGCGGCTTTGCAACAATACGTTCGGCAACCTCTTTTTGAATAGTGAAGACTATTTCTTTTGGAGGATGTTCGAGTTCGAGAAGGGTGCGTAATAAGAAACCAGTCAGATAATAGGGAATGTTACCGACGACTTTGTAAGGAGTATCGAGTATTTTGTATCTGGTATCTTGTATGAGAGACGGTATGGTTTTTAACGCATCACCGGTTATTATTTCTATATTTTGATCACTAAGATATTTTTCTTTTAAATCTCGTGCGAGTTTTTCATCCTTCTCAATTAAAATAAGCCTACTTTCTGTATTCTGTTTTCTAATTTCTTCAGTTAATTCTCCATGACCGGGACCGACCTCAATGATTGTTTCATTGGGTTGGGGGTTGATGGCAGCAACAATACGGCTCAATACGGCTTTGTTGATTAAAAAGTGTTGACCTAAACGTTGCATGGTTATGTATCGTATCAGTCCGCTCTAGGCGGTTATATACAAGATACCAGATACAAAATACTAAATACACGTTTAGTTGTACTCAATGAAGTCTTCGTCGATATGTGTGTGGCTTGTGGTGGCATTGGTGTATTCAATGAGATGATTCGGAATTTCTGCTATGAAGCGCGAGGGGGGGTTCATTTTGAGGGCGCCGAATACCTTTCGTTGTCGTGCGAAGGAGAGGTAGAGCGCCTTTTTGGCGCGTGTTAAGGCGACGTAAGCAAGACGGCGTTCTTCCTCAAGCGCGACATCTTCGGTTAGACTTCGCTCGTGAGGAAGTACTCCTTCTTCAAGACCCACTACAAATACAGTTTCAAATTCTAAACCCTTTGCGGCGTGGATGGTCATAAGTTTAATACCTTTTAATGCGTTTTTTTCTTGGTCAGCATCTTGGTAGAGGTTTGCGGTTTCAAGAAAGGCGGAGAGGTTGTCCATTTTATCGTTTCCACGCGTATCGTATTGGGAGGCAGCGTTTATAAGCTCCACTACGTTTTCCCACCGGCGTATCCCCTCTTCTGTTTTAAGGTTAAGGTATTCTTTGAATTTTATCTCTCGAACGAGATGGTTGATGGTTTCGGTGAGCGTTGATTCGTTTGCTTTTGTGCGAAGCGTTTCAAGAAAAGTAAGAAATTCAAGGAGGGCTGTTTTATTGCGGTATTTACTTAGCTCGATAGCTCGATAGCTCGATAGCTCGTTGGTTACTAACGAGCTGGACGGCGAAGCCGCTAATGAGCTCATGAGCTTTATTGCTTCCTTGCCAAGACCGCGCGCAGGAACATTGATGATGCGTTCGAGACTTAGGGTGTCTTTTGGATTGATAATAAGTTTAAGGTAGGCGAGAATATCTTTTACTTCTTTCCTGTCATAGAAGCGTGTGCCGCCAATTACTTGATAAGCTAGACGCGCCTGTATGCACATCTCTTCAAGAATGCGCGATTGAGCATTGGTGCGATAAAGGATAGCGATACGATCAAGGTGAGCGAGTTTGTTTTTAATGAGTCCGAGAATGGTGTCGATACAGATGCGTGCCTCGTGTGAATCGCTGTCGGACTCTACGAGATAAACAGGAGGACCCACCTCGTTTTGAGTGAAGAGGTTTTTTTCTTTTCCAACATTATTATTAGCAATAACTGCGTTTGCAGCGGAGAGAATGTTTTGTGTCGAGCGATAATTTTCTTCAAGGAGGACGGTGGTTGCCTCTGGCCAGTCTTTTTCAAAATCAAGGAAGATGGTAAAGTCTGCTCCGCGCCAGCTATAAATGGATTGCGCATCGTCTCCGACTGCACAAATATTCCTGTGACTCTGCGCAAGGAGTTTCATGAGGAGGTATTGAGAAGGATTTATGTCTTGATACTCATCAATGAGAATGTAGCGCCAGCGAGAGGCGTGTTTTTTTAAGATGTCTTCATTGTGGAGAAAAAGCATGCCCGGCTTTAGGATAAGGTCATCAAAATCGAAGGCGTTCATTGCCTCAAGGCGTTCTTCGTATTTCGTTTGAATGTTGCTTATTATCGATTCATAAAAATTATGTTCGCTACGTTCTTTGTCGGGGTTGTTTTTCCTAAAACTAATGGAGGAGAGAATTTGTTGTGGAGGAAATTTTTCTTTATCGAGATTAAGTTCTTTGGTAATGGTTTTTATTATTGAAAGCGCATCATCTGCGTCGACTATGGTGAAATGAGGTGTTCTTCTCAATTGCGCGGCTTCCTCGCGGAGAAGTTTTGCGCCAAGGCTGTGGAAGGTACCTATAAAAGAGCTCGTTAGCAAGGTTAGCTCGTTAGCAAGGTTAGGTTCTAACGAGCTAGACGGCGAAGCCGCCATCGAGCTTACAAGCTTAAGGATACGGCTGCGCATTTCGGCGGCGGCTTTGTTGGTAAAGGTTACTGCAAGAATTTGCGAAGGTGGAACGCCTTGGGCAATGAGGTGGGCAACGCGATGAGTAAGGGTTTTTGTCTTTCCCGACCCTGCGCCGGCGATAATAAGAAGAGGACCATCGGTCATCTGTACCGCCTTACGTTGAGAGGGGTTTAATGTTTCTATAAGATGTTCTTGGTTCATTGTATCTAGTATCTAGTATCTAGTATCTAGTATTTTGTATGATCTCCCACCGGGAGATTGTAACAGTCCGCTGTGGGCGGACCGATACAAGATATCAAATACTATATACCAGATACACGTTAGTTGCTGTATTGTAGCAGACTATGATAGACTTAAAAAGGTCATCGCGAGGGGGTTTGTCTAACGTTATGAATGAAACGCGACCACAATCTAACATTCGTCGGTCATGGGGGCTCTTTTTCAAAGAGTCTTTTCCTCTTTTTATGCGCGCAAGAGGTTTTTTTGTATTATTATGTAAAAAATGTCTTATTTCTTACTCGGAAGAGATACTACTTGGCACGATAGTGTTTCTCACTATCGGTTTTTATTCTTTTCCTATTGGTGTTTCTACCCCCTCTTCTCTTTTTTTTCAGGATCAAAAAGATCTTACCACGGAACTAGTACGGTCCGCATTTGCCTATGATACGAATGATCTCTCTGAACAATCGGCTTTTGTAGGTACTGCTAGCCCCCTGAACCCAGAGTATTACGATTCTTTGGGCGAGGGTGATTCTCTATTACATACCGAAATTATTGATGATGCGCTAAAAGCAAACATCGCACCCGTGATGGCGACTACTGACAAGGATGGTGTGGTAGTATATACCATACGAAAAGGTGACACTATTCACGAGATTGCTACTTATTTTGGGGTAAGCGCCGATACTATTATATGGGAAAATAAACTTACTCGTCGTCAAAAATTACAACAAGGACAACATCTTGTTATCCTTCCTGTGAGTGGTGTTCGGCACGAGGTGGCAAGGGGAGAGACGCTTGAGGGTATTGCTCTACAATTTAGTGTTGAGGTGGGAGAGATAATCGCCTACAACAAACTCATTCATGGTACCGTCAGAGAGGGTGATATCTTGATCCTTCCCGACGGAACAATGCCCTACACAAAAAGGGATGTTTCCTCGCCACAAAATGTAGTGAACATACGCGGATATTTTGGGGCACCGACTGTGGGATATAATCGTGGGGCATTACACAGTAATAATGCTGTTGATATTGCAAGTATTTGTGGAACAAGCATTGTTGCGGCCGCAGAGGGGTTGGTACTGGAGGCAAAGAGTGGTTGGAATGGTGGATATGGAAATTATATAAAAATCGAACATCCGAATGGTGTTTTTACAAAATATGCCCATCTTGCAAGTTTTGTTGTCGGGTACGGTGGATTATGTAGCAAAAGGGCAAAATATAGCGTTAATGGGCAATACAGGGAAGACGCATGGACACACAGGATGTCATCTTCATTTTGAAGTGCTAGGCGCCAATAATCCATTCATTAAGTAGATCAATAGTAGCGCTGTTCGATAACCTCATAATTACTAGTGCCTGAGCTTGTCGAAGGCCTACATTTCTTTAAGGAAACCCTTCGACTTTGCTCAGGGAATATCATGTTTCCGAACAGCGCTGATCAATAGTTACTTTTGATCCAGTTGAGGAGTTTTGTTATATCATTGCCGTTATCCTTTGAGTCAAGGACGATAATGGCGACAGGCCGTGTTTGATCTCCTTGTGGTATCTCGAAGACCGAGAGCATTGTCTCTCCCGCTGCGTTTGTTTTTCCCACCTTTCCTCCGACAAATCCCGGTTGATCAAAAAAAATATTAAAGTTTCCCAGGTTTTTGAATGCGGGTGTGCCATATGCTGTGTTTGTAAGCTTCCCTGTCGTCATTTTTAAGATAAAGCTTCGATTGTGATAGAGATAGCGTGCGAGAGCAAAGAGATCCTCCGCGGTCGAGGTGTTTTCCGCACTTATTCCCGCAGGATCAACAAAGTGCGAGTTATTCATTCCGATCGCCTTTGCTTTTTCGTTCATGAGAGATACAAAGCGCTCTCTTCCAAGCGTGTTGCTGAGTGTTAGCGCCGCTTCATTTGAAGACTCGAGAAGAAGCGGATAAAGAAGATCGTACACAGTAATCGTTTGTTCTGGTGTGAGACGTGGCGTTGAGGTGTAGACAATAGCCTCTTTGGGGACGACGGTTGTTTTGTCGAGATTAATATATTCTGTAGCAATAAGGGCGGTGACGAGTTTTGTGATTGAGGCGATGGGTATTATTTCTTTTGAAAGGCGTTCTTCGAAGACAAAATTGTTATTAAGATCAGCAGCGAGATAATGAGAGGATGATAATTCTGGTCCTTTTGTGTGATAGAGGAAATCATCGCTTTCGAATGATTTCTCGAATACGAGTACGGGAGTTTCTATTGCGATGAGATCAAATACCTTTTTTGCATCTTCGGTTGAGAGTCGTATACATCCACCTGAGTACGTCGAGGCAACGGGTGTGCCATTAGGATGATAGGGCCAGCCGTGGATAAAGAAGTTTCCTTGGAATGCCATACTCCACGGTTGATATACTTTTCCAAATGAAGAGAAATGGTTTTTTTCTCGCGACTCTATTTTATAAAGCCCAGCTGGCGTCTCCCACCATGATCCCTCTCTCCCCTTTGTGAGAATGGGAACCTGAATCTTTTCTATGCCATTTTGGTATACGGTAAGTTTCATTGAGGAGAGATTTGCCTCGATGAATGTTGTGCGATTATTTATAAATTCTCTGTGAATCGTTTCAAAAAAACGGGCATTTCCAAGCTCGGGCCAGCTTCCGAAGTTTAATTCATTACGATCTTTATTTTGTGACCTCTCCCCAAAAGGAAGCCGATACATTTCTACGCTATGTGGGACGTACCATACATAAAGAAACACACTACCAGAGAGAAGTGTGAGAATGAGCATGACTATGTAGAGAGGGATTGGTGTGCGAAGATTCATTTTTTGTATCGAGTATCTAGTAGCTTGTATCTAGTATCGGGCGGCTGAAGGTGACTTCATACAAGATACCAGATACAACATACTAAATACACGTTTATCGTGCTGTTTCTATTCTATATTGTAATGCTTCTGCGATATGTTCAGAAGTTACCGATTTACTTTGCGCTAGGTCTCCTATAGTTCGCGCGACTTTTAGAATACGATAATAGCTTCGCGGAGAAAGGTGGTATTTTTTGACAGCAGTTTTTAAAAGCATTTCCCCTTCTTTATCGATAGGTATGATGTGATCGATGCGTGAGGATGGAATTTCGCTATTTGTAGATGTCGTTGTGCCACCAAATCGTTGTTGTTGAATGGCGCGTGCGCCGTGAACTCGTTGCGCGATAGAAAACGATGATTCTTGTACACTGCTATTTTTAAGATCTTCGTAGGAGATACGCGGTACGAAAACTTGAAGATCGATGCGATCGAGAATGGGGCCCGAAAGCTTTCGTTTATATTTTGTAATATCTCCGCTTGTGCAGGTGCAGGGAATTTCTTCATCACTTAGGAATCCACAAGGGCACGGGTTTGTGGCCGCAATAAAAATAAATTGTGCAGGAAAGGTAAGGGCTCCTTTTGATCGAGAAATAGTGACAACGCCATCTTCGAGAGGTTGTCGTAGTGATTCGACCACGTTGCGTTGAAATTCAGTGAATTCATCAAGGAAAAGTACTCCACGATGAGCTAGGGTGATCTCACCTGGCTTTGGATTTGTACCACCTCCCACAAGCGATGGCGCCGATGCGGTATGGTGTGGTGCGCGGAATGGACGTTCGGTTATGAGGTGTGTCCACTCTTTAAGGAGTCCCGCTTGCGCTATAGATTTCTGTTACTTCAAGGGCTTCGTGGTATTCAAGAGGCGGAAGAATCGAAGCAAGTGCTCGCGCTGCCATGGTTTTTCCTGTTCCTGGTGGTCCAACTAAGAGAACATTGTGTCCTCCACTTGCCGCTATCTCAAGCGCGCGTTTTACGGTTTGGTGCCCCTTAAGATGTGAAAAGTCGCTTTCACTGCCAATGGATTTTTGTACAGCTTTATAGGGTTCGTGCGCGAGCGGTGTGATTACCTTTTTCCCTTCGAGGTGTTCTATAAGCCTTCGTAAATTTGTGATGGGATAGAGAGTAATTCCATCAATCACAGTGGCCTCTCTGGCGTTTTGGTGAGGTACAAAAATCTCAGTAAATCCTTTTTGTTTCATTGCGAGAACAATAGGAAGTACTCCGGAGACAGGACGCACATCTCCGTTTAACGCAAGCTCGCCAATGATTATTTTTTTATCACAATCAAACGTTTTCATTTGTTCTGTCGCTAAGAGATAACCGAGGCTCATGGCAACATCAAGATGCGTCCCCTCTTTTTTGATGTCGGCAGGCGCGAGATTTACTACTACTTTTCGTGTTTGTTTGTTGGGAGGTAAAACACCACTGTTTTTGAGAGCAAGAGTGACGCGGTCTTTTGCTTCATTTACGGCTTTATCCCCCAAACCAACAATATTGAAACTATACAGGCCGGGTGCTGTATCAACTTCGACAGTGATGGGAATAGCTTTTAACCCCACAATTGTTGCGGAGTATATTTTTGCGGTAGTGGACATGTTATTTATTCGCTGCAGTCTCTACAGTGTGGACGTGCAGGGTCTATTTCTAAATCTCGGTCAGTAGTGTTTTTTTTGCAGCGTTCACAGACACCATAGGTGTTCTGCTCGATTTTACGGAGAGCTGCTTCAACGTGATTAAGCCTGGTTTCAAGGACATTTTGTACGGCAAGCGAGGCGCCGAGTGCTTCTGCTTCGTCTGTTTCTTCGCTTTCAGGATCTTCTGTGTCCGATCCAAAGTCAGGAGTTTTTGGTTCGTACCCTGCCTCTGTCTTTGTGCTTATTTGACCAAGCTCGTGTTCGAGTTCGTCTTTTTCAAATTGTAGTTTTTTAACGAGTGTTTCAGTAAGTTCTTGGTTCATGGTCTATTAGTATAAAGTATTTTCTTTATACATGAACTATAAAAATTAGCAAGATTGTGGGGCGCTGTTCGATAATCTCATAATTACTAGTGCCTGAGCCTGTCGAAGGCCTACATTTCTTTAAGGAAACCCTTCGACTTCGCTCAGGGAATATCATGTTTCCGAACAGCGCCAGATTGTGGTTGGTTTTTGTCATCCTCGGGCTTGACCCGGGGATCCACGTTCCCTTGATTTCCGCCTTCGCGGGAATGACAACACTATTGTAACCGCACTATGACCTCCTTGAGTCCGGCGTATGATGTAGAAATAATGAGTTTATCATCGAGCCAGCCATAGTTAAGAACGTTGCCATTTTCAAACGTGCGATAACGAACTTCTGCTTGGCTATTAGGTACTCCCCCATTAATAAAGTTTGAGGTTGGAGCGCCGGGATCTTCGGCGAAGAGCTGTGTGATAGAGATTTGGCTGTCTTGCTCTACAATTCTTTGAATATCGGCTTTCGTAAGGGCAATGTTTTGGTTTTCTGTGTTCGGTTTAAGCTTTAAGATGACGACTGACCACACGCCTTTTGCATCGTGATATGCGAGAAGGGTGAAGTCGTCTTCAAAGAGATTGAAGGGAAACGAAACAAGGAAGAGCGCCCCAAAGTTTTTAAGTGCGATACTGGTGGTGTTAAAACTAGGGATTATTTCTTCAA
Source organism: Parcubacteria group bacterium (assembly GCA_016211955.1). GTDB lineage: Bacteria > Patescibacteriota > Minisyncoccia > UBA6257 > JACRHW01 > JACRHW01. The sequence goes on from JACRHX010000015.1 coordinate 17,981, forward strand.
GAGTTCCCGCTTGTTCGTTTACGAGAGAGGCATATATCTTTTTTATGTCTTGGAATGTGAGAGATTCGATGTTCGATGAGATCGTTTTGTCAGCGGGTTTTTTAAGAAGGCTTGCATGTGAGCTCTGTTGCGTTGTCGGGGTTGGCGGCGTTTCTTCTTGTGTTAGAGAAGCAGCTTTTTCCTGCTCGGATGATTGTGGAATAGGAAGGGTCATTTTGTTTACGAAGATGGGGGTGATGGTATCATAGCCGAAGTAACCCGCAGCGCTGAGAACTACGAGGATAAGAATAATGCCAATCAAGAGTTTTGACTTAGAAGGAGGTTCAACTTTTTGAGAAGTCCGACTTCCCAAAGATTGAGGTTCGTTTCCGTGGAAGTCGGACTTCTCTATATTGGGAACAGTGGTAGGTGGTATTATCTGGGATAGAGCTTTCTTTGCATCTTGTATATCTGACTCCATGGTGTGAATGACAACGTGTGGGGCCATAGGAAGGGCTACCGTGCGTGGAGTTCGCGGTGCGGCGCCTTGTGTTGGCATGACTGGCGGACGAATCGGTTGGTTAACGGGGGGTGTTGGTTGTTCGTTTTTTATTGGTTCGTTGATGGGTACAACTGGCTGCGGAGATGGCGCAGGTGTTTGTTGAATAGGCGCTGCCTGTGGAGCAGGCGTTGGCGCTACAGTACTCGATGGTGAGGTCGTGCTCTGAACAGTGGGTTGGGGCGCTTGAGGGGAGTCTCCAGCAGGAGTAGTTGGTGTATCAAGCGACAAATGAAATGGTTTTTGATCGTCAGGCATAAATGAGGGCTTAGTAATTAGTGCTTAGGACTTAGTATAAAAATAACTAGTACTATTATTATAACGTAAACAGGCTTGGTACAACAATGGGATAACTTTGTCGAGATAAAGTGCAAAAACACAAAAACTGCCGGGCGGGCAGTTTTTGAGCTTTGTATTTGTTATCTATTTCGGTTGGTCTTGAGCGGCTTTGATGGAGAGGCCGATTTTGCCATCGGGATCGATACGAAGTACTTTTACGCGTACTATGTCGCCAAGGTTAACGATGTCAGTTACCTTTTCAACGCGCTTATTTGCCATCTCCGAGATGTGTACCATCCCCTCTTTTCCAGGTGATACTTCAACAAGCGCGCCAAAGTCGAAAAATCTTGTGACGGGTCCTTCTACGATTTCACCCACAGTAAGCTTTTTTGTAATGTTGTTAATGATGGCGACTGCTTGCTCTGCTTGAGCCGCATTGGCACCCGTGATAAAGATAGTGCCGTCATCTTCGATATCAATACTTGTGTTTGTTTTTGCAATAATTTCATTGATTACCTTTCCTCCGCTACCAATAACGTCTCTGATATTCTCTGGATCGATGTGAAGAGTAAAGATGCGAGGCGCATATAACGAGAGCTCTTTTCGTGGTTCATGTAATACCTTTGCCATTTCTCCTAGGATGTGAAGACGTGCCTTTTTTGTTTGCGCGAGTGTCTCTTCAATCATTTGTAATGTAAGACCATCGATTTTTACATCGAGCTGGATTGCATTTACTCCGTTTTTTGTTCCAGAAACCTTGAAGTCCATGTCGCCATAGTGATCCTCTGGCCCTTGGATGTCAGTAAGAATTTTGTATTGTCCTGTTGTTGGGTCAGACATGAGCCCCATGGCAACCCCTCCCACCAACTCCTTGATAGGTACCCCCGCGTCCATGAGTGCGAGCGCTACGCCACAGGTGGAGGCCATAGATGAAGAACCATTTGATGAAAGAATTTCTGAGACGGCGCGGATGGTATAAGGAAAAACTTCTTTGTCGGGAATCATTCTTGTTAGTCCTTTCGTTGCGAGGGCGCCATGTCCAATTTCTCTTCTTCCTGGTCCTCGGAATGGACCTGTTTCTCCTACTGAGTAAGATGGGAAGTTGTAGTGGAGCATGAAACGACGTTTCGATGAAGACTCCATCCCCTCTACGATTTGTTCATCGCCCGGGGCACCGAGTGTGATAGTGCAGAGCGCTTGCGTACTCCCGCGCATAAAGAGCGCAGAGCCATGGATGCGCGGAAGTACTCCTGCATATATTTCGAGGTTTCGTACTTCATCTACGGCGCGGCCATCAGGACGTTTTTCTTTTGTGATGATGTTTGTATGCACGACGTTATCGATCTCTTCTTCGAGAATGTGGTTTGCGCTTTTGATAAGGTCTTCTGCGAATCCTTTATCTCCAAGGTGCGCGAGGAGATCTTTTTTAACTTGGTCGAGATTGTCCTGTTGTTTTGCTTTATCTTTTTCATAAATGGCATTTTCGAGTCGGGGGGCGACAAATTCTTTTACTGCAGAGAGAAGGCTTGCATCGAATTCTTTAAGAAGCACATCTGCTTTTTTCGGGTTTCTTTCTGCAATGATTGTATTTTGAAAATCAACGAGACGTCTTAGCTCTTTTTCTCCGCGGTCAATAGCTTGCATCATGTCTTGTTCAGATGCCTCTTTTCCCTCTCCGTCGATCATGTTTATCTTTCCCTTTGCAAAAGCAAGAAAGAGGTCGATATCTGCAACTGCACGTTCTGCAAGGGTTGGGTTGATAATGTAGTTATCTCCTAATTTTGCAACACGCACTGCAGCCGCTGGACCCTCCCAGGGGATGTTTGAGCAAGCAAGTGCAAGCGAGGAGGCGTTGAGTCCTAGTGTGTCGGGATCGTTTGCGCCGTCAAAGACAAGGGCTGTGTTTACCACCTGCACATCTCTTCGAAGGCGATGATTAAAAAGGGGGCGAATAGAACGGTCGATCATGCGCCCCGTGAGAACAGCTTCTTCGGAGGCCTTTCCTTCGCGTCGCACAAATCGACTTCCTAAAATTTTTCCTGTTGCATAAAACTTTTCTTCGTATTCCACCATGAGAGGAAAATAGTCGAGTTCGAGACGATCCTTTTTCCCCATCACTGCGGTACTAAGAAGTACAGTGTCTTCATAACGAACCATGACAGACCCACTCGCCTGTTCTGCAAGACGACTAAAAGACACCTTGAGTTCCCTTCCTCCTACTTCTATTGAATAATCTTTTGTTGGTAACATGGTGTATTGGTGATCGTCGTACATATTGTTCCGACACGTTCGCCCCTCCTGCGGTGGCTCATTCTTCCGCAGATACTCCGTTGTCAACCCAACTCATGTTAATTCGTGGTTGACAACACCCAGCTCCGTATCTGCGGAATGGTCGTCACAACAAGTACGACGATCACCTGTTTTTAATTTATGATTGTTGTTGTGAAGGATATCGTTTTGCGCGCTTCCTAATATTTAAAAGGAATTGATCGGGATGTTCACCGATATCGACAAATTCATCTGCGGCTTCCTTGAGTTTTTGTGATGAGCTTTTTCCAAAGGCAATCACCTCAACCTGTTTGCCAATATTTTTAAGATATTCCACGAGTGGGACAAAATCTCCGTCTCCTGTTGCGAGAACGATGGCGTCGAGCGATGGGGAGAGACGGATGGCGTCGACTGCCATACCCACATCCCAATCAGCTTTTTTTGCCCCACCTGGAAACACCTGAAGATCTTTCATTTTTAGTTCGAAGCCTGATTTTTCAAGCGCTTCGAAAAATGATGCCTCCCCTGCTGGAATTTCGCTTTTTACGACATACACAAAAGCACGCACAAGACGTCGTCCTGCCGTTGCTGACTCGAGCAATTCTTTAAAATTTACTCGCGCGTTGTATAAGTTTTTTGCGGAGTGATAAAGATTTTGTACGTCAATAAGCACTCCCACGCGTTGGTCACTATATTTAATAACACCCATGTATCCGTAGAGTCCTTTGAATAGGTGTCGAGTTTTCGATTACCTTATGTGTGATAATCGAGAGAGTATGCCACAAGTAAGAAATTTCTAATTTTCAATTACCAATTTCTAAACAAATCTAGAATTAGAAACTTAAAATTAGAAATTTGAGGCTTTCAATACTACTTCTCGATTTTCGCGTATACTAGTCCCCCTATTTTAAGGCCCTACTATAATTATTTTAAACCAAGCTTTTTCGTTACCTTATTATAACTCCTCTTGTTTGTTTCGCCAAGATAAGTAAGAAGCTTTTTTCTTTTTGAAACCATGTGTAAAAGACCTCTTCGTGAGCTGTTGTCTTTTGGATTTGCCTTAAGATGCTTTGTAAGGCTCTCGATTTCTTTTGAAAACAAAACCACCTGCACCTCTGCGGAACCTGTATCGGTCGCGTGTGCGCCGTGGTCCTTAAATACGTTTTCTTTTTGTCGTTTGGTTAACATAGTGTGATGGTATCATAAGATGGGAAAAATAGCAAGCACCTCCTAGCTCTATAAATTGGTATAATAGCAGTGTATATGACACGAATTGAGCAGTTAATTAAGGATTATCTTGATTATTTAGAGATTGAGAAGAATCGATCGATCAAGACCAGGGATAATTATGACCGCTATCTGAGGCGTTTTTTGGCATTTTCAAAGACTACTACCCCCGAGGGTATTACTCAGGAGAATGTGCGACAATTTCGGTTGTGGTTAAATCGCCTTACAGACGAACGCGGTAGGGTTCTCAAAAGGAATACACAAAATTATTATGTCATCGCCCTGCGCAATTTTTTGAAGTACTGTGCGAAGAGAGATGTTGTAACTCTTGCGGCCGATAAGATAGAACTTGGAAAGATGCCTGATCGAGATATCGACATTATTGATGCAAGGGATTTGGAGCGCATGACCGCTATAAAGGAGCACGGTGTAAAATCGTTGCGCGATAAGGCGATTTTGGAGCTTTTATTTTCTACAGGGCTTCGCGTTTCTGAGTTGTGTGCGCTCAACCGCGATTCTATTGATCTTACGCGCGACGAATTTTCGGTGCGAGGGAAGGGGGGAAAGGTGCGTGTAGTGTTTCTTTCACAAACCGCACGCGAGGCTCTTAAGGAGTACAAGAGTAGACGCGACGATATTGAGGATTCCTTATTTATTTCATTTACACATTCCGATCCTCCACGAGCACGTCATCGTCTTACCACAAGAAGTGTACAGCGTATCGTACATCACTACGCAGTAAAGGCGGGTATCGCAAAACAGACGACCCCTCATAAATTACGTCACTTATTTGCAACTGATCTATTGATGAATGGTGCTGATTTGCGTTCTGTTCAGATGCTTTTGGGCCATGCCAATATTTCGACGACGCAAGTGTATACGCATATCACAAATAAGGAACTTAAGGAGATCCACAAGGCATTTCATGGAAAACGACGATGGGGGCGATTGTCTACTTGAGTTCGTGTCTTGTATGGTATATGATTGGAGGTACGGATATGGAAAAGAACTATGTACAATTAAAAAAAGAAGCGGTACGATTGCGAAAGCGTGGTTTGAGTTATAATACGATTAGAAAGAACGTTGGGGTTTCAAAAAGTACCTTGAGTGTTTGGTTAAAACATATTTTGTTAAAATCAGAACAACGAAAGCGTTTATATACCAAACAAATTCAGATACTTTCGAGGGGTTCCCAGAGTCAAAAAGAAAGAAGGGCGCGCGAGATAGAAGATATTTTACAAAAAGCGATACAAGAAATTTCTACCCCTCTTTCTCAAGACACCTATCGTCTCATGGGAGCAGCTTTGTATTGGGGTGAAGGAAGCAAGGGAAAGCGATTTCAGTTAACTAATTCTGACCCCGCCATGATTGTATTTATGGTGTATTGGATTAAGGAGATGCTTGGTATTCCACCAGCCGTCCTTAAGGCACGTCTTAATATCTATCCACAACAAAGCGAAAAAGCGATAAAACAGTTTTGGTCTGATCTTACGCACATCCCTCTTGAAAATTTTGGTAAAAGTTATATAAAGCCCTTAAGTACAGGATATAAAAAGAATAACCTCTATTATGGAACGATGCGCGTAGAAATTCCGAAGAGTGCGGATATGCAACATAGGATACAGGGATGGATTCGGGCTGTATTAAAAGACATTTTGCACGATGTAGAGCATGTGGAATTAAAATGGCGTATACTCAGAGATGTAGCTCGTCCCGTAAATATAAAAAACAATCCCCCCATAGCTTAGTGGTAAAGCACTCGCCTCTTAAGCGATGTACCTAGGTCCGATTCCTGGTGGGGGGACACTATGTCAAAAGAGATACTAAATAAATCATTTATCGAAAGAGTTTATTTCTACACTTGTACGGTGCATAGAGCGTTACAATCCCCCAGTAAATATACCCAATCAACACCCCTGGGACGTTGATTGATTTTTTTCTATACTCACTCGATAATTGTGTGCGTTGAAAATTTAGAATGATTGTCATAAGATGGGCATAATATAGGTCCGGGTGGTGGAATTGGCATACACACAGCACTTAAGATGCTGCGCCGAAAGGCATGCGGGTTCGAGTCCCGCCCCGGGCACCAAGACAAAACTAAACGGCTTTTTTGAAGCCAATTCGTGGGCGGCACAAAGTGCCGCCCATTGATTTTTCCCCGATGAATCCTCGCCACTCGGC